>CAINVS010000645.1 GCA_903854205.1 uncultured Bacteroidota bacterium
ATCATCCAAAACGAACTCATGCCGCCGCCTGCAAAAGGCCATTATTCCCATTGCGTGGAATATAACGGAGTACTTTATCTGGCCGGACAACTGCCTTTATTGCCCGATGGCACCGTTCCCGACGGCATTGAAGCGCAGACGCTGCTCACGGTGCAAAAAATTGAGAATATACTGAAAGCAGCCGGCAGTACTAAGGATCAGATTTTACGCAATACAATCTATATTACTGATATTGCCTATTGGGCTCAGGTCAATGCCGTTTATGCGGAGTTTTTTGGAGAACATCGCCCTGCCCGATGCATTATTCCCTGCGGAAAATTGAATTATGGGGCACTGATTGAGATTGAATGTACGGCATTTAGAGATAAAAGATAAAAGATGAACCCGGGCGAATAACCCCATAGGGGTGGCATTTTTGTAGCCGCAGGCGAAAAATGAGGGAAAGAACCCCGTGGATGTGACATTTTTCACGTTGTGTTTATTTTTTCAAAAGCCTTAAAAATAATAGCGTAGTTACGAAAATAATGTATATTTGTATTCGCGACAACTAAAAGAGAAAGTTCTAACATCAACAAAATAATTTATAAAATTAGCGTTTGCTAACGAACCTGTACCAGAAACCGACCAAATTTTCTACACACACAGGAGAGTGGCAGTACGCTCATGCTAAGGCGTGGGCGTTGCTGTGCTTTGTGTGTAGGGCTCTTGGTCGGGCCTCTGGTACGAAGTGGCGGCAACTGTCCCACGCTGATTTATTTTAGCAAACATCTATTGGGGGACGGGTAGTTAAAATTTATCCCATGAAAAAACTATCCTTCATTGCAATTTGGTTCCTGACCATTTTGTCCCTTCAAGCCCAAAAAGGTGTGACAGCCTCCGGTGGCGATGCCACGAATGCCACAGGTTCCATTTCCTATTCTATCGGTCAGGTTGACTTTGCCAGTGCCGAAAATGCCACAGGTGCCATCAATGCAGGCATTCAGCAGCCTTATGAAATATTTGTATCTGCTGTTGAAGCGCAATACGCAAATATTCGTATTGATATTTTTCCGAATCCCGCCGATCATTATCTGAATCTAAGTATTGATGCTCAAAAGGCAAATACATTCAGTTACCAATTAATAGACATGAATGGCAGGCTCTTAAAAGAGGCCGCTATTGTCAATGAAATGAGTGTAATTCACACAGCTGAATTAGCTCCGGCTGTCTATTTCCTGAATATTACGGAGAATGGAAAACAGGTAAAATCATTCAAGATTGTCAAAAAATAAGCCCAATTAACAAACCTAAAATATTCATAAAAATGAAAAATATAATTTTCTACGCGCTTGTCGCATTATTCAGCCTTGCAGCAGAAACGCTTATTGCACAGGCACCACCGCAAAAAATGACCTATCAGTTTGTGGCAAGAAATGGCCAAAACCAACTGATTCAAAACAATGCTGTGGGACTGAGAATCTCTATTTTACAGGGTTCTACCTCCGGAACTGCTGTTTATGTGGAAACGCATACTCCGCAAACTAATGGCAATGGCTTGGCTACTATGGAAGTAGGCGCAGGCACAGTTGTTTCAGGTATTTTTGCCAATATCGACTGGTCAACCGGGGTATATTTTATCCAAACAGAGATGGATCCGCAGGGGCAGCAGGGATATTCTATTACTGCAGTTTCTCAGTTATTGTCTGTTCCTTATGCTTTTTATGCGGGAAGAGCGACCTATGCCGATTCTGTGAGTGGTGGCATGAATGAAACCGATCCGACATTCAATGCATCTGTAGCTGCTGGGATCACTCCGGCCGATACTGCAAGATGGAATCAGGATTTGGTAGATGATGCGGATAGTGATCCGACGAATGAGTTGCAGACTTTGTCGGTGGTTGGCGATTCTGTGTTTCTGTCGGGAAGTGGGGGGAGTTTTTCTGTTTCTGATGGAGATACTTCACTTTGGAAAGTAGATAATTTCGGAATTCATTATGATCAGGGAAATGTGGGTATAGGAATAAATTCTGACCCGTTGGTTACACTCAACATTGTTAAAGACATTCCTTCAGGAGGAGCTCGGAAATTTATAAATGTTCATAATACAACTAATTCTATCCAATCCTCTGCTGATATTAGCGTTAGTGCAGGCACAGGAGGCGACCGTACATTTCTATCACACTGGGGGCCTACATATGCTAATGCATATAACGTAGGAGGCTTTGGGGGAATGTCTTCAACAGGCAAAGGATTGGCTTTTTTAGTGCATGATACAAGTTCATTCAAGTTTATTACTGGGTCAAATTCAACGCCAACAGAAATTTTTAGAATTAATAGCAATGGAGTTGGTATTGGAACTGCTAATCCTTTATTTGATTTAGAAGTAAGTTCAAATAGTTTAACCAACACCAGAGGCGCCTTGTTTTCACATTTTCAATCTAATACGGCAGGAATTAATTTAACTTTGTGTAAATTCAGGGGTACTCAGGCTTTGCCTTTAAATGTTCAGAATGGAGATTACCTTGGAGGAATTTTTTTTTCAGGTTATACAGGAACTCAACCTTCTCAAACCAATTTAATGGGTAGTGCTTTGATTGGGGGTAGAATTAATGGAACCGTCACATCTGCATCTGTTCCTGTTGATTTGTTTTTTGCAACAGGAGCAACGACTAACCAAAGTGACCCCTATCCTCAAAATACAGTAAGAATGGTTGTAGCTTCTGATGGAAATGTTGGGGTAGGTACTACTAATCCAAATTCAAAACTTCAAGTTACAAATGGTGATGTTTATATTGAAAACATCAGCACTGGAGTTATTTTACGATCGCCCAATGGTGGTTGCTGGCGTGTAACTGTGGATAATACCGGAAATCTTGTAAGGACAGCTATTACTTGCCCTTAATTTTATTTATAATTAATCGTATAGATCACTATAAATTTGTATATTTTCTATGGAAAAGCCAATATATGTTTTTCAATGTTCAAAAAACAAAGGTCTTTTTGGGCTAACCTATGACTCAAATGGATTAAACCTTCCTAAAAAGTTATGTCTAGGTTCTTGGGTTTTAGTAAACACAATTAATACTGATAAAATTGACATTCCACTTATGATTGAAAAAACCCCAAGTGAATTAATGAAAGAAATTGATGAAAATGGGTATTACATTCATTCTTTACCTCCGAAACTATAAAACCAAAAATGAAATGGGATACGCTAAATTTCCAGAAAAATCTTTTGATGTAATTGTAACTTATGATTGTAGTGGCAAAGATGATCCTTTTAGGACAGAATTGTTGGCGTTACTTAAAAGTAAAAAATATACTTGTGAAGAAATCACTATGTCAACGTACAAAATACAAAGAATGCTTGATAAAAATGAAATTGAAACCCTTAAAGCTGAGATAAGAAATTTGTACAATTCATTATTAGTGGAAAGTAAAAAGGCAAAACCAACTGTAGTAAAAATTATCATTCCAAATGGTGACAGATTAATAATTGAAGAGATTGCTTTTTAAAACAACAGTCATTTTCTAATCCCGACGAGAATAATATATCTCATCTGGGTTGCGTGAGTGGCTGAAATGGCCTGATTAGGAATCAGGTAAACCTTAATCGGTTTCAAGGGTTCGAATCCCTTACCCCCCGCTTTTACAGCTCTTCCACAAGAAGGGCTGTTTTTTTAGTGCGCATTTGGTACAAGAAAATGCCACACCTACGGCGTTCTTTTCCTCCGCAGCTGCCGCTGCTACAAAAATGCCGCTCCTACGGAGCTGTACCACAATAAAATTGATAATTTTAATATTTTATAAATCATATCGAAAATCACATTTTCCTGAATGATTTCTTCTGGTTCCCAGCCCCATCGGGGCGATATTTTTGTAGCCGCAGGCGAAAAAATGAATAGAGCTCCGTAGGAGCGGAATTTTTATATTATATCATCTTCAATCCAATCGAACAGATATTCCTCCTTATATTCAATATTAAACTTATCCAAAAATTCCAGATATTCTTGTTTAAATGTCATTTTCTTATGATGCTGCTCCTGATTCAGAATGTAATTTACAACACTGTCTATTTGGCTTTTTGAATAGGAAAAGGACCCAAATCCCTCCTGCCAGCTAAATTTTCCTTTTACCCATTTTGATTGATTAATAAATTTTGAAGAATTTGACTTGATGTCTCTTGTCAAATCTGAAACTGCCATGTTTGGCTGCATTCCAACCAAAATATGAGCATGGTTAGGCATAATATATATTGCCAACATTCTTTGGCCTTTGTTTTCTATTATACCGCTTATATATTTTTCCAATTCTTCTCTGTTTTTTGAGGAGATTAGATTGTCTCTACCATTAACTGCAAAGACAATTTGGATTATCAATTGTGAATAGGTGTTTGCCATAATTGGAATTTGGGGTAATTTTAATTAAAAATAAATTACGTTACTCATCAAAAATTTATCCAAAATGTTGCACATGTTGCACAAATAAAAATGCCACACCTACGGCGTTCTTTTCCCTCCGCAGCTGGCGCTGCTACAAAAATGTCGCTCCTCTGGAGCTGTACAACAATAAAATTGATAATTATAAAAATCATCTTAAGTATCAAATTTTCTAAAAAACTTACCTGATTGTTCCAGCCCCATCGGGGCGACATTTTTGTAGCCGCAGGCAAAAAAAATGTACAGAGCTCCGTAGGAGCGGCATTTTATCACATAGCTTTTTAACAAATAATTACAACTAAAATAACGCAGCTAGCGCTGCTACAAAAATGCCGCTTCTCTGGAGCTATACAACAATAAAATTGATAATTATAAAAATCATCTCAAGTATCAAATTTTCTAAAAAACTTACCTGATTGTTCCAGCCCCATCGGGGCGAAATTTTTGTAGCCGCAGGCGGAAAAAATGGACAGAGGTAGGAGCGGAATTTTATCACATAGCTTTTTAACAAATAATTACAACTAAAATAACGCAGCTGGCGCTGCTACAAAAATGTCGCTCCTCTGGAGCTGTACCACAATAAAATTGATAATTATAAAAATCATATCGGGAATCGCAATTTCCTGAATGACCCGATTGTTCCAGCCCCATTGGGGCGATATTTTTGTAGCCGCAGGCGATAAAATGAATAGAGCTCCGTAGGAGCGGCATTTTCACCACCAGGTAAAAAAATATTTACAAATTCGCTTTGGCCCGTTTTTTACAACTTTTCAAGTTCCAACAACAACAAACTGTCCCCGCTTTCATCGAGTAATTCTTCAGGCGTCATACGCTCATCCCAAAACAGGTAACCCTTTTTATCTTTCGCAAAACAGCCGACTGCTTTGGAGGTTCTGAAACTGGCATAATCCACACTGTCCATAACCATAGCCCTTTCTCCGTAAATATGGTTTTTATCACGGGCATAACAGTTGCCCAATATTTCAAAAGTTTTCACATCGGCACCTACAATCCAAAAATTACCGCCATCCGCCATGTCATAATGCGTATAAACATTGTTTTTATCGCGATAAAAAGAGCTGCCCATGAATTCAAAACTTGCCGTATCGATCACAGATTTTAATTTGATGCCATCACAGCAGAGCTGCTGAAGATAATGATCGATGGAAACTCCTTCTTCCGTCATTTCAACGGTTTTAAAACCAATATCGCCATTTTTGGATATATAAAGCCCCTCTTTCAGTGGCTTCCAATCTAAAAGGGCATTTATGCTATCTATCTTTATTTTGTATCTGTCAATACCTGTTACCCTGTCCTTCGTATAATCTTTTTTTCGACCAACACAGGATAGGAGTAAAATGGCAAAAATTAGGCAGATAAAGTCCCTCATCAGCTCTGCATGTTTTTATTATACTCTCTTTCTCTGTAAATTTTTTCTCTCAAATAATCGGCCGTGTAGGAATCCTGACAGTCCAACATTTGTTCAGGTGTTCCCCAGAACAGCAGCTGACCGCCTTCTTTTCCGCCTTCTTTGCCCAGATCGATGATGTAATCGGCACATTTGATCACATCCATATCGTGTTCTATCACAAGCACAGAATGACCTGCTTCTACCAGTGCGTTAAATGCTTTAAGCAGTTTATTGATGTCGTGAAAATGCAGTCCTGTTGTCGGTTCATCAAAGATAAACAGCACATGACCATTGGCTTCGTCTTTATTGAGGAAGGAAGCTAGTTTCACGCGCTGTGCTTCTCCGCCGCTGAGGGTACTTGAAGGCTGCCCCAAGCGGATATAACCCAATCCGACATCCTGTAAAGGACGCATTCTGTTGACAATCTCATCCTGATCTTTAAAGAAGACCAAAGCTTCATCTACGGTCATATCCAATACCTCGTAGATTGACTTGTCCTTATATGTCACTTCCAATACTTCTTTTTGGAAACGTTTGCCATCACATTCCTCACAGGTAAGGCGTACATCGGCCAGGAACTGCATAGATACAAGGATTTCTCCATCACCCTTACAGGTTTCACAGCGTCCGCCCTCTACATTGAAGGAGAAATGTTTGGCCTTGAAGCACTGAATTTTTGAGGCCTGCTGTTTGGCATAGAGATTTCGGATGCCGTCATAAGCTTTGACATAAGTAACAGGATTTGATCGGGAAGACTTGCCGATTGCCTGTTGACTGATGAGTTCTACCTGAGAAATCATTTTAATGTCTCCCTCTATACTGTCGTGTGTGCCGGCTTTTTCTTTGCTGTCAGCATCTAAAAGTTTCATCAGTGCAGGGTAGAGGATACTTTTTACCAAAGTTGTTTTGCCACTGCCGCTCACGCCGGTAACTACCGTCAGCGTATTCAGCGGAAATTTAACATCAATATTTTTTAAATTATGCTGCGCTGCTCCTTTTACAGAAATCGAGGAAGTGTAATTCCTGCGGTGCGTTGGCATTGGAATTAACAATCTGCCGCTCATATAACGCGCGGTAAGACTGTCATTGGCCTCCTCATAAATTTTTTCATAAGGTCCGGCAAAGACAATTTCTCCGCCATGCGTACCGGCCAATGGCCCAACATCCACCAAAAAGTCTGACTGTGCAATGATTTCCTCTTCGTGTTCTACCACGACGACCGTGTTGCCAAGATCGCGTAGTTGTTTCAACACGCTAATAAGACGATTGGTATCGCGAGGATGCAGCCCTATACTGGGTTCATCCAATACATACAGTGAACTCGTAAGATTGGAACCCAAGGTTCTCGTCAAATGGATACGCTGCACTTCACCACCGGAAAGTGTTCCTGAAATACGGTCGATGGAAAGATAACTCAAGCCCACTTCCAGCATAATTTTCAGACGGGTTCTGATCTCGGTGAGCAGTCTGCGAGCTATCTCCCGTTCATGATCCGTCAATTCAATATTGACAAAAAATTCATAGAGTTTCTCTATGGGCAGTTTAACAAGATAAGCGATAGTTTTTCCGCCGACCAGTACATAAAGAGCCTCCTTGCGAAGGCGGGAGCCACGGCATTCCGGACAGGTAGTTTTTCCACGATAACGTGCCAGCATGACCCGATTCTGAATTTTATAACCTCCTGCTTCCAATTCCTTGAAAAAGGCCCTGATACCTCCAAAATACTTATTGCCTTCCCATAAAAGTTCTTTTTGTTCTTCACTGAGCTCTTTGTAGGGGCGATGAACAGGAAAATCGAATTTATGGGCAACTTTCAGTAATTCTTCCTTCCATTGGCCCACTTTTTCTCCCTTCCAACATACAACTGCATCATCATAGACCGATTTTGAAGGATTGGGAATTACCTTTTCTTCTTCCACCCCGATAGCCTGACCATAACCTTCGCAGGCAGTACAAGCACCAAATGAGCTGTTGAAGTTAAAAAGCTGGGGACTTGGTTCTTCGAAAAGGATGCCGTCCAATTCAAATTTTGTACTGAAAGTTCTCTCTTCTGCTGCCTCAGGCAATACCGAGCAGATACCATGTCCTTCGTAAAGGGCAGTATTGACTGAGTCTGCAATGCGTTTGGAGTTTTCAGGATCATTTTTATCAATGGCAAAACGGTCGATCAGAATCTGAAATCGATGTTTAGTTATATTTTTCTCTAATTTTTCCGTTTCTTCTTTATTCTCAAGCAGCGTTTCAATTTTGTGAACCTTACTGTCGACACTAATTCTGGAATAACCTTTCTGGATTAGAAAATCCAATGCCTGTTCCAATGATTTTTTTTGAGGAATCAGAAAAGGTACCAATAACAGTACCCTCGTATCCTGTTCCAGATTCAGTAGAAAATCTACCACATCAGAAACGGCATGCTTTTTGACTTCAATACCGGATATAGGGGAATAAGTGCGGCCTATACGTGCATAGAGTATGCGCAGATAGTCATAAACCTCGGTCAGCGTGCCTACTGTAGATCTGGCGTTTTTATTGCCCACACGCTGTTCAATTGCGATTGCCGGACAAAGTCCGCTGATGTTATCAACATCCGGTTTTTTCATCCGCATCAGAAATTGTCTGGCATAAGAAGAAAGACTCTCTACATATCGACGCTGCCCTTCAGCATAGAGTGTGTCAATTGAAAGAGATGATTTTCCTGACCCTGATACACCGGTTACAACAATCAGTTTATTATATGGGAGCTCGATACTTACATTTTTTAAATTATTGACACGGGCACCTTTTATAAATATTGAATTTTTTTTTGCCATGAGTGAAACCTTTTAAGACTTTACTTCGTAAAAAATGATAAATATTACTTTTGCCAAAGATAAAAAAAAACAAACTTTTTGATGGTGCAATATCAAAACAAGTCATTATATTTGAGCACCTCTACTTCGACTGAAAAACAAAATTTTAACAAAAATCCAATGCCTATCAATCTAAAGATTTACACCTAATACCATTTTATATTTTTTTGCTGTTCGTAAATCCTTAGTATCTATGCTACGAAACTCCTGTAGTGATCGTGAACTCATTCATTTATATTTGAAAGGAGATGAGGGCGCATTTGAGTGTCTGCTTACCAGACATAAAGGTAAGATTTATACCTCTATTTACATATTTGTCAAAGACACTGACCTGGCTAATGACATATTTCAGGATACTTTTATCAAAATTATTGATACTTTCCGATCAGGCAAGTACAATGAGGAAGGTAAATTTTTACAATGGGCATTGCGCATTGCCTACAACCTCTGTGTAGACTTCTTCCGAAAAAATAAACGTCGCCCTGTGATTTCAACGTCTGAGGATTTCGATATTTTCGAAGTCGTTCAGGCTGTAGAAGAATGTGAAGAAACAAAAATGATTAAAACACAAACTTACGAAAAAATTCGTCAGATAGTGAATTGTCTTCCAATAGAACAGCGGGAAGTAATAATTTTACGCCATTATGCGGAATTAAGCTTTAAGGAAATAGCAGAATTGACTAATGTCAGTATCAATACTGCCCTTGGCCGTATGAGATATGCTCTGATTAATATTCGAAAAATGATGTCTGAAAAACAGATTAGTCTTCAGTAAATTTACTCATAAGCCTATAATAACAAAATCCCCTTCAGTGTTCATGCTGAAGGGGATTTTTTTCTTTGATACTCTGATCGTCAGTATCTCACATCTCACATCTAATATCTACATCTCATATCTCACATCTGATATCTCAAATCTCCTTAAAACACATGCGTATATTTTAGACTAAAAGTCCTTGGAGCACCCATTTTTGCAGGTCTGCTTGCATACTCGGTATTAAGGAGGTTATTTACAATAAAATTTAAATGTTGTTTTTCATTGAATTTGTATCCGAAACGCCAGTCAAAAATCAAACTGCCTTTATTGTGTATTTTTCTAAACTGCTGAATTCCATTTGACACTAATCCCAAGGCAAAAACCAAATCTATTTTATGAATATGACTATTATAATTGGCCGATGCACCAAAAGTAAATCCTTTCCATTCTGTTTCTATATCAAAACGGATATTGTGCATACTTCTGTATCTTAAAATGCTTCTGATATCGGCTGTACTGTCAGGGTTGATGCCATGAGCAAAAGTATTGAACATATTGCCTAAATAGACACCAACTTTTCGCTGCAAAGTATCATCCTGCATATCACCAGGATAAGTGAAGGTATATCCTCCCCAAATCCTCAAAGGCGTTTTTCCTATGAATCCATCAGTCTGTCCTGAAATTTCCCAGCCTGCTATACGTGCCTGACTGATATTAAGTGATTTAAAACCCAACCCTTCAGGATAAAGTCCAAGAACAAATTCCACCATATTGCGGTATTCCATCCAAAATAAGGCAATATCTCCATGCATTTTGAAATTAGAAGTACGGAAAGTGCGCCTGTATGCCAACTCGGTAGAATAGCCAATTTCAGGCTTTATATCCGGATTTGGGTAAGCACCTATCGAAAAGCCCTGGATAGGAATTGGCTCATTTATAAATCGTTCAGCCAAAGATGGGAACCTAAAGCCGGAGCCAAAAGAGAACCTAATGTAATCGTTTTTCGTTACCTGATAATTTAGACCCAATCGTGGTAATGGATATGACATGGGTGTGAAAACCGAATCGATGAGAAAGCCTTCCCATCTGACACCTGCAACAACAGTCAATCTGTCAAAGAATTTTTTCTCTAATTGTGAAAATACGGCAAATGAACTGCCCATGAATTTTGCACGGTCTTTTTCAGGATCATTGTTGCTATCAAATAATATACTGTTAGCCTGAAAATGTTGTCCCATCAAGCCGGAGGTTAATAACCATCCACCATCGAAGGTGCGCTGAAACTGATATTCTCCATTGAAAAGATGCCCAATAGAGGGTTGAGAGCCCCTTTGTTTGGAAATTAAAAACCAACGGCCACGAAAATCATGTTTGTTTTTCCAAGGGTCATAAAAAGTAATAAATGGGTCAACTGTAGTAGATACATATCTGTCTCTTCCTCCTTCGGATACATTTCTATAGGCGTTATTTCTCATGTCCTGTGCCAGGAAATAAGTACCCTGTTCATGATACATGATATTGCCATTTACACCATAACTGAGGCGGCCATCCATATCAGGTTGTACATATTTGGTATTGAAGTTGAAACGAAAACGGCGCTCATCCATTTGTTTGATGTAGCCATTTTCAAAATGGAAATTACCGCCAATAACGAGGTCAAAGTTTTTCTTTATTTTTTCTCTATGTGCAAAAAACATCCCATAAAAACCGGGCTGCGCCATTGGATCTGCCTTGGGGTCATACCAACGCATACTGTCTACAGGTGGTTGACTGTAAATACCGGCATAAGTGCTGAAACTTGTGTATGGTTTTGCGGTAGGGTATGCTGTTCGGACATTGATGACACCATTCAATGCACCGGAACCATACAACACTGAAGCAGAACCTTTTATGACTTCAATTTGTTCTGCGTTTTCTATTGGAACAAAATTCCATTTCACATCACTCAATTCTGCAGAAAGCAAAAGCTGTCCGTCTACCAAAAAAGAAACACGACTGCCTGCGCCATATGCGTAACCGGCGCCCCCACGGATGCTCACCTGTCCATCCATAATTTGTACGCCTGAGACTTTAGAGACGATGTCCTCTAAAGATCTGACATTATTGCGTTGAATTTGAGCGGCGTTGATTACATCTATAGAAACTGTACTTTGTTCAAGCTTTTTTTCATATTTTCCCTCAGTAATTATTACGACATCACTGACAAGTTCTCCACGCATCATAACATCCAATACCATAGGATTGATACCATCTATCTCAATTTCTTTGCTCTCGGGCTGATAGCCTACATAACGAAACTGCAAAGTGTATTTTCCGGCACTAAGTGATAACTGATATTTGCCTTCAATATCAGTAGCAGTTCCGATATCGGTTCCATCAACACTTACAGTTGCCTGTATAAGTGCCTCATTGTTTTGACTGTCAATGAGTTTACCTGTTATTATAGATTGGCTGTTCAAAAGCACAGGCAAGGAAAAGAACAAAATCAGAATTGAGAAGTAGTACTTCATTGTTATCCTAAAAATTTGAATTTATTAGTAATTTAGCAGAAATAATTATAGGTACTGCTTTATAACTAAACCTGATTTTAACACGAAAAGGAAAAAACCGAAAGATAAAAATACTCTTTTCGAGGTAGCTCGGCATTTCCTTGGTTCACGAATTTTAAAAGGAGAATTAGTTTACTGAGCTAAGTCGTTCCGTTAACTGGGAACAGAGCAGATCCGGGTATACAATCAAAACAGTGAAAAAAAATGTTTTTAGTAAACATAGACTTTGTCGGGTTTTGTAATCTATCCTTTAGAAATATCTCATTATTTATGCTTGTTATATAAAGGTGATGGGGGACGAATTTTTATACTGCAAGGTTGTAATATTAGTGCGAAGATAAAAAAATTAACACAATTATTTCATTAGGATTTCAAATTTTCGATAGTGAGGTAACGCTAACTAATTTGCCTCAGTTTTGGTTAAACAAAATGAGCTCAGTAAAATACCGAGCTCATTTTTATCTATATTTATTTTATAACTATTGGGTTCAATTTATTATGAGACCTTTTTAACATTATCAGTCCTTAATAAAAGGATAATCCGTTTCCTCGTAGACATCCTGGTAGAGATTTTCAGCAGGAGGCAGCGGAGAGTTTTCTGCAAACTCAACGGCATCTTTGATCTCTTTTTTAATGCGGTCCTGCAATTCTTCCAACTGCTCATCAGTTACAAATTTGTTCTCAAGCAGAACATGTTCAATGCGGCCCACAGGATCCTTTTCCTTATAAGCAGCCTCTTCCTCTTTGGTACGGTATTTCGCAGGATCTGACATGGAGTGGCCTTTGTAGCGGTAAGTTTCAATTTCCAAAAGCATAGGACCATTGCCGCTGCGGACATAAGTAAGTGCCTCAGTCAATTCATTGTGGAGAATTTCCACATCCATCCCATCAATTGCCTTGTTCGGCATATCATATGCATCGCCCAAAGTATGAATGCTGGTTACATTGGAAGTGCGTTCAACAGAAGTACCCATGGCGTATTTGTTATTTTCGCAGATATACAGCACGGGCAATTTCCAGGTCATTGCCATATTGAAGGTCTCATGCAGGATACCCTGTCGGGAAGCACCGTCACCAAACAAAGTGCAGCAGACTGTTCCACGATCGAGGTATTTTTCAGCAAATGCAATACCGGTACCAACACCGATTTGTGCACCTACAATGCCGTGTCCTCCGTAAAAATTACGGGCAGCATTAAAAAAGTGCATAGATCCGCCTTTACCCTGCACATTGCCGGTTACTTTGCCGTATAACTCGGCCATAGCTTCATTGACACCAACGCCACGGGCCATAGCGGCACCATGTACACGGTAAGCAGTAATCCAAGGGTCATTCTCGTGACAGGCAGAGGCCATAGCAGCATAAATTGCTTCTTGACCGATACAGAGGTGCAAAAATCCGCGGATTTTTTTCTGGTAATAAACCACATTACATTCCTCTTCAAATTTGCGGATGCGGTACATAAGTTCGTACCATTCCATATATTGTTCTTTTGAGAACCCGAGTTTGGTATTTTTCTTCTTGGCCATTGTCAGTATAGTAATTTGATATGGTTTACAGATGAGATATTGATACTGAAATATTAATACGAAGCAACTTTTCAGAAGTTTTGTATTTGTGCGCTAAGATACTAATAATATCGAAATAGTGAATTTTTTATACAATTTAAGATTGTCAGAATTGATGTGGTGATGGGATGATCCCGTCTTGGGTCGGGACAAGTTGTGCGGATCCCGTCTTGAGTCGAGACAAGTTGTACGGATGACTTTTGCAGGGTATCTTGACCTAAAATGAGATTTACTAATTTCTAAACCATTGTGCCTCCCCTCTTTTTAAGGAGTGGG
>CAINVS010000646.1 GCA_903854205.1 uncultured Bacteroidota bacterium
AAAATTGAGGAACTCACTTCCATTCAGATTGAAAAAACCAACTTTATCCGTCGCGAACGCGAAAAAGAATTGAAAAGACAGGACGTTTTGGCCCGTGAAGCTATTCTGCAGTTGGAATTGCAACAGATCGAAAAAGAGGAGCGCCAAAAACGTGCTATAGCAATTCTGAAATCGGAACAGGAGGCTGAAGCCAAACAGCTGATTTTGACTAAAAACCTGGAAACCTCTCTGAAAGAGAAAGAGGCTCAACGTGAAGACGGTATCGCTGAAGAAAACAAACAGCGTGAAATCATCGTTGCCAAGAAAAACAAAGAAAGAACAGAGGCTGTTGAAAACGAGCGCATTGAAACAGACCGCCTATTGGAGGTAGAACGCAAAGAACGCTCTGTCGGCGAGGCGAGAATTGATAAAGAAAAAGCACTGGAAACCAAAAATCGCGATATTCAGGCTATTATCAAGGAACGCAAAGCAGAAGAAAAGAAAACTTTTGAAGAAGATCAGCGCATTCAGGATACTATTCAGTTGGCCGAAGCAGAACGCCGCCGTCAGATTGTCATGATCGAGGCTACACAGATTGCCGAGAGCCGCAAATTGGAAGAAACCAAACGTGCCGAATCTGAGAAACTGGTTGCTGAAATCAAATCACAACAGATTGTTATCGAGGCAGATGCTCGTAAATCGGCACTTCAGAAAGACTCAGAAGGCCGTAAAATAGCCGCTGAAGCTAAAGCAGCAGAAGAAGCCACTGTTGGTCTCGCCGAAGCTGAGGTAATGGTAGCTCAGGCCGAAGCCAAAGAAAAACAGGGTGTTATTGAAGCAAAACTGATCGAAACTAAGGCCATTGCTGAATCAAAAGCCATAGAAGTATTGGCCGAAGCTGACCGCAAAAAAGGCCTTGCTATCGCAGAAGTAAACAAAGAACAGGGCTTGGTTGGCGCTAATATCACCGAACAACAGGGACTTGCAGAAGCGAAAAGTATCTCTGCCAAAGCAGAAGCCATGAAACTCATGGACGGCGTGGGCAAAGAACACGAAGAATTTAAACTTCGTTTGGAACAGCAGCGTCAGATTGCAATTGCTGAAATTGATGCACGCCGTGCTATTGCCCAATCTCAGGCGGTTGTATTGTCCGATGCATTGCGTACGGCTAAAATTGATATCGTCGGCGGAGAAACCAAATTCTTCGATTCCATTCTTAACTCCATCAGCCGCGGCAAATCGGTTGACCGCATGATCGACAGTTCCACAAATTTGACCGATTTTAAAGGTGCCTTGCTTGGCAGTGGTGATGATGCCCTGCTTCCGAGAGTCCGCAAATTTATCTCGGAATATAACATCGCAGCCGACACCGTCAGAAGCCTTTCAATGTCTGCGTTGATGTCCCGCCTTTACAGTATGGCCGGAGACAATGACAAAGATTCACTGCTGCGCCTCATCGACGGTATCACCCGCATGGGCATGAGCGATGAGAATGCAGGAAAGTTGTTGGGATAATTACATAGTAATTATAGTATCAAGTATCAGGTATCAAGACTTTTTAAGAATTGGTACTTGGTACTTTTACTTGAAAAAGAAGGTTTCTATTTTTTTACTGCTTGGCAGTTTACCTATTTCTATTTTCTGCTTCCATTTACCTATTTTCTGGTTCCTGTTTCATGATACTTTATACCTGATACTTTATACTTACTACAACTAAATACCACCAAAACAAATAAAAACTTATGCAATTTCCAAAACCCGAACTGCTGCATCCCTACCCCAATGGCTGGTATGTTATAGAACGAACTGATAAGTTAAAAAAAGGGGCTATCATAGAGAAAAAATTTATGGGTCTTGACATTGTTCTTTTCCGCCTGCAGGACGGAAAGGCTTGTGCCTCAACAGCATTCTGTCCACATCTGGGCGCACATTTCGCGCATGGGGGAAGCATAGAAGGCAATTGCATCCGCTGCCCTTTTCACTCCTTTGAATTCGATGCCAACGGCAGCTGTACCAAAACAGGTTATTCCACAAAACCACCGCCAAAGGCTAAGTTGCAGATGTATGAAATTCGGGAAATAAATGAGCTGATTATTATTTGGTATCATGAAAACAATATTAAACCCGATTGGGAGGTTCCTGAAGTCAGTTTTGAGGGTTGGGGACCGATTGTCACAACTGATTGGAAACTGAGAAGCCATCCGCAGGAAACAACCGAAAACAGTGTGGATATCGGACATTTTGCTGTTGTACACGGTTATAAAGAAGTGGAAATACTCAATGATCCTGTCGTTGATGGACCCATACTTTCAGCAGAATACGCCATGCATCGCAAGGCCGGATTTTTAGGCAAAAAAAATGAGCTCATCCGTATTGAATTCGAAGCAAAGGCATTTGGCCTAGGCTATTCTTTTGTGGAAACTTATATCCCTAAATACGGCATCAAAACTAGACATTTTGTGCTCCCCACTCCTATCGAGGGAAATTTTATCAATTTGAAGATTGGAATGTCTTTAAAGCATATTGACAAACCATCTAAAATTCATCCGATGTTAAGTCTTATTCCCAAAAAACTGATTGAAGCATTTATTTTAAATGCTGCATTCAGAGGCTATAAGCATGATGTTTCTCAGGATTTTAAAATCTGGGAAAACAAAATTTATATCACTCCTCCGGCACTGGCCAAAGGAGATGGACCCGTTTGGCAATACAGAGAATGGGCTAAACAGTTTTACAGCAAGGAAAATGCCCTCAGTACAGAAGTTTCAATGGAAGAAACCTCAAACATACTTTAAGGGAGTGCTATTTTGTCATTGGACTTCAATTTTAAAATGCTCATCCAGAAATAATCGGGACTGCGCTTTTAAAATCTTGTCTGCCTAAAAATATCTAATTTATAGAACTCCCCTTTAACAAAGAATAAAGATTTAAGATCTGATGATTTTGTAAAAAGTTGTAGTTTATAAGCCTACAACTCATATCCATTATAAATATGGCAAACGAAAATCCCAATCCCGAAAACGAGGAATTAAAAAAAGAAGCATCGGAATCCACTGAAAACACACAGTTGGAATCGGGTACTTACGAAGTAATAAAAGGTCGTCTGAACCGCTTTGGCGATGACTTGAGAACCCGACTTTCCGGTCTCAACGAGGAACGCAAAAAGGTCTTCGGCGCTATAGAATTACGCCTGAAAGGCAATGCACGCATCAATAGTGAGAACAACTGCATCGCGAGGGACATCATTGCTATCGGCAATTGGTGTATTTTCGGGTACAATGTACACCTTGGTCTCCGCGAAGTAAATATCAAAGATGTTTTCAGTGTTTACCGTTTCGACGGAGAGATTTTCCATGAAGAATATATGGAAACTTTTTCTGAAGCACATCGTCAGTTTATCAATGATTTTCAGAATCTGTACCGCTATTATAAAAATGCTGTATTTGCCAAATTTGCCATTGAGCAGAACAGTCCTTATTTCTATATGGTGTTCCAACTCAGTGCCGATGTGAACGATGTAAAAATGTTCAAATGGGAAATCAGAGACGGGAAAATAAGTTATTACACACAACCGGGCGAACACCGTTACCAATATCCCGCTCAGCACGAATTTGAGTGGAAACGCACTACCCGCGATATGTTCCGCTACGGAACCTATTCGCATATTTCCATCATGGACCGGGTTTATGTGGAAACAATCGGAGGTGATCTGACTATAAAAGTGGAAGATAATACCAATGACGGCAGGGGCGTTTTCAGAGAAGAGGTACAGCACAAAGACCAAAAACTGGAGGACAGTGAAGTTCAATATGCAGATTTGGGCAATATTATTCTGCTTAGGGTGAAACCCTATCTGGAAGAAAATAGATATTTTGTGTATAATGAAAAATTGCAGTCAGTACACAGAATTGATACTTTGGCAAATTCAGGTATTCTGCTGCCCAACGGTCAGGGCCTTATTTTTGCCAATGGTTTTTATCTGCAAACAGGTGATTACAAGGTTTTTGACAAATCTACTGCCGGACAGTTTAAATTTGAACGCCGGGTAAAATCACCAAATGGCGAAGATCATTTATATGTGTTTTATGATGCTGTAAAAAGCTCTTATATTCTGCTTTCTTACAATGTGATTGAGCAAAATGTGGGCACACCGATTTATTGTAATGGTTATACATTATTTGAATCCGGAGAACTCTGTTATTTCAGAAATGAAGAAACTGCCGGAAAGCACCATGTTATACAGATTTGGCAGACACCATATATTGTCGGTGATTTTATTCCATCCAAACATACTGATAACTTCCTATACAAAATCGGAAATCCTGATATCGTACGGGCTATGGCCGAATGCCAGGAACTGATGAGTCTCTTGGGCAAGGACGATACTTATAATAATCTCTATTTTGATCTGAATAAAAAATCGGGCGATATTGTCGATTCCTATTATTGGATTACGGATCCAAAGGCATTTGGCCTGAATGAACCACTTGGCGAAATCCGAAAAGCTGCAAATGCAGCTATAGAGGAATTTGAAAAAGTTCAATCTATTAAAAAATCAACCCGGGAGACAATTAGAGTTACTCAACAGAAGTTAGAGGACCTTATCAAACATATTGGTCAGAGTTCATTCAACCGTATTGATATTTTTGTTGAAACGCTTGGCAATCTGCGCATTCTCCGCGGTGAGGTGATCTCACTTCGAGAACTCCGTTATACCGACCTGAAACTCGTAGATGAGATGGAGTTGAAGGCGGCGGAACTGATGCAGAAACTGTCTACCGAATGTGTCGGGTTCCTATTAAAGGATGACGCACTGCTTCCTTACACCGAAAAAGTAAAAGAAGCTGATGCCGATATTGCAAAAGTAGAAACAGCCAAACAGGGCAAGACAGTTGAAGAGCGCATTGTTGCAATAGGTAAGCAATTAGAATTGATGATCGAGATTGTGAGCAATCTGAAAATTGAAGATGCCACACAGACCACGAGAATCATTGACAATATTACCACTATATTTTCTACGCTGAATCAGTCAAAAGCTGCGCTAAAACGCCGTTTGAGAGAATTGACAGGAACTGAGGCAATTGCCGAATTTGCTGCACAGCTGAAGCTGATAGATCAGAGTATCATCAATTTTACGGATATCTCCGATACACCCGCAAAATGCGATGAATACTTAAGCAAACTTATGGTTCAGATAGAAGAACTAGAAAGTAAATTTGCAGAATTTGATGAGTTCATCTTAAAAATAACAGAAAAACGCGAAGAAATCTTCAATGTTTTCGAGACCAGAAAACTGAATCTCATTGAAGCTATAAATAAGCGAACGACAGCACTTCAGGGAGCAGCAGAACGCATTCTGAACGGTATTAAAAACAGGGCTACTACTTTTAAAACAGTAGCTGAAATTAATGGTTTTTTCGCCTCCGACCTCATGATCGACAAGGTGCGGGATACCATCAAACAATTGGGTGAGCTGGGCGATACCAACAAGGCCGGCGACATTCAGACTCAGCTGAAAACCATACAGGAAGAGTCACTGCGCCAATTGCGCGACAAGCAGGATCTTTTCTCCTCTTCGGGCGATTCCATCAAATTTGGTCGCCACAGTTTCTCCGTAAATACGCAGTCTCTGGACCTGACAATGGTGCCAAAAGGCGATGACATGTATTATCACCTGACCGGTACCGGATTTTTTGAAAAGGTGACGGATGCCAAATTCCTAGAAACAAGGCCGGTTTGGAACATGACCTATTCTTCTGAAAATCAGGAAGTTTACAGAGCAGAATATCTGGCTTATATTTGCCTGAAAGAAATTGAGAAAACCAATCAGCTGCTTACCTCTGAAGAGACCCTGACCTACATTCAGAAATTCTCTGCTACCCGATATACAGAGGGTTACAGCAAGGGCATTCACGACGAAGATGCCGCTAAAATACTCAATTCTTTAATTTATCTGAGCGGACATATCGACCTGCTTTATTTTGCCTCCGATGCCCGTGCCTGTGCTGCATTGTATTGGCAGAAATTTGCGGCGGAGGAAACAAAAATAACATTTGAGAAACAATTAAAAAGTGCCGGTGTCATTGCACAGGTATTTCCAAATACCCGGGAATTCGATTATCTGCTCGAAAATCTGAAACATTCAATCCGCAACTTCATTAAAAGCAGCGGACTTTTCAACGAATATCTGGCAGATGAAGCGGCGCATTATCTGTTCAAGGAACTGTCCAAACGCAGTCATTTTATCATCAGCGGCGAGGCGCATCAGCTCAAACGCAATTTCAAGGATTTTCTGGCCAATCATGCCGCCTTGCGGGGATTTGAACAGTCGCTTAAAGAACTGGAATCAGAGCCCGTGGAACAATATCAGCTGGCCCGAAAATGGCTACAGGCCTTTTTGGAACAGAGCAATGGCGAATTCAGCAATTTTTTAGATGAAGTAACAGTGCTGCTTGTCAGCGGTTCTTATCTGCAAATCAACGTGGTAGAGGTAAAAAGCAGTTTGGAGATTGAGGGACTTCGCGGCGATCACCCGGTCTTGAAAGAAGGCGGCAAATACCTTTTGGACTTCACGCAGTTCATGCGGAAAATGTATATTTTCAGCAGACAGACGGTGAAAACTTACGAGGAATTTACCCAAATGAAAAAGGAACTTTCCGATGCTTTCCGTGTACAGTTGAGATTGGATGAGTTCAAACCAAGAGTCTTATCCTCCTTTGTCCGCAATAAACTGATTGACAGCGTTTATCTGCCAATTTTTGGGGATAACATGGCCAAGCAGATTGGTACAGTAGGCGATGGCACCCGTACCGACCGAATGGGTATGCTCCTGCTCATTTCACCTCCGGGTTATGGCAAAACCACCCTTATGGAATATGTAGCCAACCGATTGGGACTCATTTTTATGAAAATAAACGGTCCGGCCATAGGACACAGTGTTACCTCACTCGATCCGGCCGAGGCTAAAAATGCCGGTGCCCGCAAAGAGTTGGAGAAAATGAATTTGGCCTTTGAAATGGGCGATAATGTGATGATTTATCTGGATGATATTCAGCACTGTCATCCCGAATTTTTGCAGAAATTCATTACCCTTACCGATGCGCAGCGCAAGGTAGAAGGTGTTTATAAGGGCGTGACAAAAACCTATGACTTCCGCGGCAAGCGTGTTTCGGTCGTCATGGCGGGCAATCCCTACACAGAAAGTGGCGAGAAATTCAAGATACCCGACATGTTGTCCAACCGTTCCGATATTTACAATCTTGGAGATATCATCGGCAAAACACAGGATGTGTTTGAATTGAGTTATATCGAAAACTCGATGACTTCCAACCCCATTACTCAAAAATTGGCGGCAAAATCGATTCGCGACCTCTACCCTATTCTTAAATATGCCCAAACAGGCAGTAAGGAAGGTTTGGAATTTGAGGCCAACCACAGTGCGCAGGAATTGAATGAATTGGCAGAGGTACTGAAAAAAATGACCCGTATCCGCGATGTAATTCTGAAGATCAATCTGGAATATATCCGCTCTGCAGCGATGGCCGATGCCTACCGCACAGAACCTCCTTTCCTATTGCAGGGTTCCTACCGGAATATGAATAAAATGTCGGAAAAGATAGTTCCAATCATGAATGAAGAGGAATTGGAAACGCTGATCATGTCGCACTACAAGGGCGAATCACAGACCCTCACCACAAATGCCGAGGCAAATATGCTGAAGCTGAAAGAACTGATGGGCGCTTTGACTGAAGAAGACGATGCCCGCTGGTCACAGATTAAGGAAGCTTATCTGAAAGACCGTGCCATGAACGGTGCTGACGGCGAGGATCCAATTTTCCAGGTGGTCGCGCAGCTTTCCAATTTCTCCGATCATTTGTCCAGTATTCAAAAGGCGATAAAAGCGGGCCTGGAGAAGGGCTTGGCGCAGCCGCAGGTTGTGGTACAGGAACAGAAGGAAGAAAAGAAGGGAGGGATTAAGTTTGTGAAGTAGGATTTTCAATCTGAGGATTTTGAGATAGTTTTCAATATTCAGATCATCTTATTATTTATTCATTGCACCCAATACTTTCATTCTTAAAATAATAGCATAAAAGATTATATATATCTATAATCTACACCAATTCAAGCCAAAACCTTATATGAAAATTTTAATCACACTCAGTTTGAGTATCATTTTTTTAACTTTAGCACTGCCTAAATTACACGCCCAAAAAAAATGGACCTTACCACAAAATAATGCCAAAAAGTATTACGCAAATAATATTGTTCGCTCAGAGGTTTTACATTTAAATAATCCATCTCATTACAACATAAAACAATATTATGAAAACGGTCAATTAAAATCGGATGAAATCTGGCAGGATAGTGTAAGGCATGGACTCTGTAAGTATTATAATCCCAAAGCTGCATTGGTCAAAGAAATAACTTTTAACCGCAATTACATTCAAAATTATAAGTCCTATAAAAACAATGCACTCTATTGTCATATAAATACGGATAGATCAATCATTGTCAATAAAGGTAAAACACTAAAACTAGATTTCGGCACTTATTACGAATTGGATAATTCAGGACTAATTATGCCTTTCAGTAAGATAAATGCAATTGACTATCTACTAATTGTCATGATGCCGGAAGAAGTCACTCAGGTCATGGAGGACAAATTCAGCAAATTTTTGGAAAACAACCCACATGTGCCCGGATCTGACATTATTAGCTGCAATGAAGGTCAGCAATTATTTGATGATAAAGGTGTCAGTTTAACAGCTTTAAGTCCAAATCTAAGTACTAAAAATTCATCTTTCAATAAAAACCTGTCAAATAACAATAGTAGTATTGGTAAATTTAACCCTAATCCACAGGCAGGTGGATTGGCAAAGGATATTTTTAATAAATGTGGGGCTAATTCTGCAGCATTAAATGGCGGAAACAGTCTGACTCCAAAGTACAATTCCCTGGAACAAAGTGCCCGACAAACAATACAGCAAATGATTTCCAGCTGTAAAGGTTCTGCTAATTTTAATGACAAAAACGGCATGATTGGGCTTGATAAAGATGATGCTGTAAATCTTTCCAGATCTGCTACTGCAATAAGTGCGGCTCGTAATTTTTCACAGTGGATAGCAACAGCAGTAATTCCACGTACAGGTGGTGCAATTGCGCCAATTATAGAAGCTGCTGGACTTGGCACCGCAGAGACTGCATTGAATGCCCTTGCTATGGATGTTTTAGCAGTAACAGCAAGCCCTGTTGTTGCTGTAGTTGCTGCCGGAGCCTCAGGATATAGTGCAGGTACTCTTCTAAATAATCTTTTTGCAGAAGAACTTATTCAAGGAGCCTTAGATGGTATACTCGAAAAAGAGGCTAATGAGATAGCTGCTGATGTCACAAAGACAAGAGAGGCTCAGGAAAAAGCTGCCAAAGAAGCCAAAGAGGCTACTGAAAATAAAGAGCCTAAAACAGATGACAAAAATACTATTAAAATGCCCTTACCTGACGGAGAAAACCATGACCCTTGCCAAGCAATGGAAAACTTTTATAATCAATGCGAGCGAAGTAGTTGGAAAGAATACAGATGTGCAAATTTTGTTCGTTTAATCAATAAATGTGCTGGAGACATTCGTGTCATCAATCCTTCACCCGATGGTACTGACTTATTTGCTGTTGGCTGTAAATCCGGCGAAAACAAAGAAAAACTAAACGAATTGGACTGCCGGAAAAAAGGCATGATAATGACTCCTACTGAGGGCTCGTCAGGGTGTATAAAAGGCACTTTAACAGCAGATATTATTACAAAGGTTAATGACCCGCGCATAACAGATCCGGTTAATCCCGGTTTTTCACGTACACTTTCCAAGAACAAAATAGCACTTATAGACAAAACTCAATTCAGCACTAAATTATCCTCTGCAAAACCTGTAATTATAGTTTTTGCTGACAAATCCTGCCCTTTTAGTGAATCTCATTTACAAAATTTCTCAGGTACTGCTAAAACATTAGAAGTTTGTGTTATTGAAGTTTCGGAACAGTCGATATTGGCTGATGAATATCAAATTAACGTTGTACCAACTACTTTTACTGTAAAAAATGGAAAACTTACCAATCGTAAAGAAGGGAGCATGAGTTCAGATGATGCTCAAAAATATACATCTGAAAAGTAAATATCAATGAAAATTCAAAATATAATCGTTATCGATTATTGAATGATTAGTTTCTTATTAAAACTTCCCCAAAAAAGTCTTAAGTCTTTTTTGGGGATTTGTTTTATATTCGTAAAACTAGTAGAAAAAAAGTATTGATGATTTGGTTTTCCTTCCTGCATCTGACAGATTAAAGACTCAGGAATTTTCTGTATATTTGTTTTTATAATGTAAAATATTTGTTCAATTATAGTTTTTTATATCAAAAAAACTATAAACTCTGCTTGCCTGGCAGTAAAATTGTTAATGAAGGGAAAAATATAAATATGAAATTATTGCCTATTCTACTCTGTTTGCTACCTTATCTGTTAAATGCCCAAACACCCTACGCATTTAGTTTTTATTGGAAAGGAAAAATTACCGGGAAATCAGCCTTTGAGCTAAGGATAAATATGTTTGAGAGCGACAAACTTATATCAGGTCAGGGCAGCAGGTTAAAAGGAGAATGCATCTTTTTGAATGATTACAGTATATATTTGATTGAGGGCATTGTCAAAAATGATGAAATCACCCTAAACTGTCTGGACAAAACAGGCAAAATGGCACATTCATTTATTTTTCCAAAAGCCGATGGCAGACAGCAGCGGCAGTTGGGCAAATGGACAAACGGTATCGATAAGGCCGAAGCCTATTTGGAAACTAAGAGCGGAATTGATATTCCTAATTCTCAACTGCTTGGATTTTCTGTGGGCATAAATGTCCGTAGAAATCAATTGGAAAAAGACAGTCTGGTTGCCAATCTGATTAAAACAATTTCCCAAATCCCTTTTTTACCGATCGGAGAAGGTTACCGGCTTGATAAATTCTCGTTTTTACGCAGTGATTATTATGGAACTGATTATCTTGAATTTTCAGATACTGTTGTGACAAAAGACAGTTCCTTTCAAATCACAAAACTGGCCTGGCAACTCCTGCCCTCTTCAAAAAACAGCCCTTATCTGCTTGAGCTTAAAACCCGTTATTGGGAAAACAGACAAAGTGTTTTAACCCTTTCCGTCTTTAATTTTCAGGGTGGAAAATGGATAAATATAGACAGTAGTGCAATTCCTATGAGTTATAATTTGGTACAACTAAAGTTTCATGAGAATTACAAGTATCTTTTTAATGGCAATAACAGTTTGTTTATCTTCCGAAAAGATCAGAAAAAACTATTGATCTGGAGATGGGAAGAGGACAAATTCATTGAAGAGTAAAACCAATAAAAGTCCAGCTTAATGCCAATTTATTTTGCAGTCTTAATCTACTACTCTGTTTTTTTAGCTTAATTGAATTTACAGTAAATCACAGTCATATTTTTAAATAAATATATTGAAAATAAATGACTTATATCAAAATAAGTATAGTTCACCAATAAACTAATTAAAATTCTTATTTGACTTAAATCCTAGCAACATAAAAAAACTATCTTATTTTTGTAACTTGGTATGCAAATTGGCATTATTGATGAAAATCTTAACTAATTTAAACATAAGATCTCAGCATGATAAATAAAATTGGATTCATTTTAATGGCAATTTGTTTTTGCCTGACCGGCCTCAGCGCACAAAACAAAGATTCCGTAGCCCTAAAAGCTATTGAAGACACTGATAAGATTATCATTAAGAGACAGCACCGTGAAGTAGATGCTATGTATGACTCTATTTATCAATGGCGTATAACGCAAAAGAAATTGGACGATGTTTATATTCCTATGGATTTATTGGATTGTTTCAAACAATTGGATAAACTGATGGAGCCGGAGGTGCGAGAAAGATTTATGGCTTTCAGTGACGAAGAGGTTGACAAGAAAACTCATGGAAGCCTCGGACTTTGGATCGACCATAAATGGCAACTTTCAGAGGGCTCTAGACTTTCGGCCTATTTCCGTAAAATGGGCGTACCGCATCCGCAATACATGGTCGGCATTATCATTAGAAGCTATCACCGCAATCTTCATAAAAAAGATTTGAAAGTAAAAGAGCAGGTTGAACATTTCAAAGAACTTTGGAAGGTAGAACAAAAAGAAATGGCTACTGAGATGTTGGAACGAAAAACAAGTGCTCCAGCTCCAAAAGAAGAAGATAAAACTCCCGGTAAATCGAATAAAAGTAAATAATAAAAAGCGGCATAATCAAATGATTGTGCCGCTTTTTATTAAATTAAAATTTCCAGTGTTTATGAAATTAATCTATAGTTGCTAAATATATAAAGATTTACGATCAAGTGTTTGAAACTGCAGACTCAGCTTTGTAAACTGCTGATATTATTTACAACTGACTTATAACTGCTTCGGAACTGCTTCTTTGTGTTGCCAAAAGTCAAGAAGAAAAAGGATAGCTTCTAATTGCACTAAATATTAGCTCTAATTCTATTTCTAAAAAAGCCTTCGAAACAGCTGTTCCGAAGGCTTTTTGATATGGTCAAATTTCAATGTTTATTCCATAATCATCTTACCGCTTCTGATGCCCATTTCGCTATTGATGCGATAGAAGTACAGACCTGCAGGCAATCCTTCGCGTTGGAATTCGAAATTGCGGCCGGTGATATTTGTAAATACTCTAACCTGTTTGCCGGTAGCATCCAAAATCTCCAATGTCATAGGATTTTGACTGTCCTGACTGAAATTGAAACGGGTACTTTCTTTCAAAGGATTAGGCGTAATCGCAACTTCAAAATTGTTTGCCAATGCTTGCGTATTGCTTGGCGCAAAACAAGGACCTTCAATTCTTGGAATCAATGCCTGATAAATATCGCTGACAATACCTTCAATGCTGTTGATACAAATCTGATTTCCGGTAACGGAATTGAAATAGATTCTGCAGATAGGCTGCGCCAATGCAGTACGGTTAATAGAAGAGTCATTTACCGAAAGTGCCAATACTTTTGAAGTGGCAGCAGACCATTGTGCAGCAGTAGGATATTGAACCAAACTGACTACACTGTCAATTGCAATACCTGCCATAGTAAATTCATAAGCCAAAACTTTGTTGTCCGGATTGCGCATGTGAATGTCAACATAGTTATCAGTAAAATTAACTGCCCCAATGCTCAAGTAAGCAGTATCGAAAATATTCACAATTCCGTTAGGGAAATTACATTTGGTAGGATCATTCATACAACGTACCAATAGTGCTGCATCAAATACATTCATAATGGTGTCTTGGTGAAGGTCATTGCAGTTTGTAGTGCTGAGCGTATTGTTCAGAATTCCTGCAGTGTATAAACCAAGGTCGGTAGTATTGGACAAAGTATCTGTATTTAAGTCACCCATTACAGCAGAGCCTGCACAATTTCCGTTGCAGTCAGGAACAGCAGATCCGAATGGAACACCCAAACAGTCGGTAAAAGTAGGGCAATTGGCAGTGTTGATAGTAATTTGAGGTGCACCTGAGGCTCTGCTCAGATTAAAACAAACCTGCCCCCAATTGTTACTGTAACTAGTTTCGTAACGGCCCAATGCATCGGGAGAAAAATCCCAGTTTACGCGCGCAACAAAAGTGTAATCGCCATCTGCAACAGTAGTTATATCGATCCATTGACAATCTAGTGAAGCATCATAAATATCACCGCAACCTGCTGTAATGCCCATTACGCTACAACCATATTGGGCAGATCCGCCATGGTCGCAAACCAAGTCCATTACACAGAATCCACTTTTGAAGCCTATGGGTGTAGCGCTTTGATTTACATCATAAAGTACATATTCTGCATAACCCTCATAGTGCGGATGACCATGACAGTTAGTGGTATTAAATTGAGTGGGATTGGCACTTGGACTGCCGACATAATAATCTTGAGTACCATTATTTTCAATATGTGTTGTAAAACGGATCAGCTGACGGTTTCCGAGACCATTAATACAGTTTTCTGCAACCATACAGGCATCAGTAGCATTATATGTAGCAACATACATCGAACTTCTCAATACATCTTCTCTCAACAGCAGATCCGGTCCGCTGGGACAAAGCGGGTTGCCGGGATAGATACAGGTATCTGAAACGGTTGCCAAAGGATTATAATTGCAGGCAGTAGGATCGGTACATCCTACAATTGGACCATTATATGTAATTGACCAGGAGACAGCGCCGGGGCAGTTATCATTATAATCTCCTATACGGATAATATATCTTGATCCCGCTGCAAGCGCCGCATTTACAATTGCCAACTGACTTCCTGAACCGCAGCTGTTATCATCATAAAAAATAGTTCCAACATTTGTTTCATCAATAACAGGGCCGCAAAGCTCATAAACCCAAATTTTGGTGTTACAGCTATTGCCGGTACAGGTACTAATTTCATACATGCCATTAGAATCAGGTGTAAAAGAGTACCAATGATCATCATAGGTTGTCGCATAAGGGCCGCCTGCTATCACAGTATCAGGACTGCTGCAGGAAGAACCCGGAGGACAATTGAAATCGACAGTTTGGCTGGCAGTATAGTTTCCGCCAGTTGCAATAGTATCTCCATCTACAATTACCAGAAAATAACCGTTGCCATAAGTACAGCAGATGCCATCACCATAACTGTCAGTAATTGTGAAATTAGTGCAGCTGTTGGAAGGAATACAAATAGTATCTCTGTACTGCATATTGCTGGCATAAGTGCCTCCCTGACCGCCGGCACCGTATTGAGTTCCACCGCTGCTGGCTAATGTCCAACTGCATTCATAGCCGTAACCGTCGGTTTCAACTACTATAATTGCAGTGCTTTGCCCCGAAGTACAAGGTTGTGCAAAGGCATTTCCACTAAAAAACAGGACAAAAAGTCCGCAGAACAAGTAAAGAAGTTTATGCATAAATATATAATTTGTAGATTGTATTGATAAAATACAGTAAAACTTATTGAAGTCTAAAGATAGTATTTTTTTTGAAAAATATATTTTTCACAGAATGTTATTGTAGATTTTGGACATAAGGCAATATCTTATAAATTTTTAAAATTGTCATTTTTGGTAAGGATTCAGTTTTTTAATATGTAAAGTACTAAATTTAAAGGCCTATGGTTTGTAAGCTCAAATATTACCCTTAATTTTGAAATTCAATATGTCCGTGAATTGTATTTATCAATGAAAAAAGATCAGAAAATAGCTGTCAGTGAGTTTTTTTACAGCCTTCAGGGAGAGGGTCGTACAATGGGCATTCCTGCAGTGTTTTTGCGGCTTACAGGCTGTAATCTTATGTGTGGCGGTTATGGTGTGGAAAAGGACGGAATACTGCGTGATGGCGCTACCTGGGTCTGCGATACTATCGCTGTTTGGATAAAAGGAACCACCTATACTTTTGAGGATTTGACCGAATTGATGAATCAGAAAATTGATTTTATCAACCTGCTCAAAAAAGGAGTACATTTGGTCATAACAGGCGGAGAACCGCTGTTGCAGCAGAATAGAATTGTTGCTTATTTGGAATATCTGGAAACTGAACATGCCTGTCGCCCAATCCTTGAAATTGAAACAAATGCTACAATTGTCCCTTCAAATGAACTGGATGAGCGAGTGCATTATTGGAACACTTCGCCGAAGTTAAAAAATTCGGGAATGCCTGAAAATGTTCGGATCAATAAAGATGCCCTCCATTTTTTTGCTGACAATGATCGGACTATGTCAAAATTTGTTATCGCTGATAAATCTGATTGGTTGGAAATCAGCACTGATTTTATCGAAAAAGGATTGGTAAAAAAAGAACAGATTGTCCTTATGCCTGCAGCAGATAGTTTGGAACTTCTTTTGTTACAGAATAAGTTAGTCGCCGAGATTTGCATTGCCAATCAGCTTCGTATGTGTACGCGCCTGCATGTGGAGATTTGGAATCAGCTGACAGGGGTGTAAAATGCAATAATTAAAGCATCGC
>CAINVS010000647.1 GCA_903854205.1 uncultured Bacteroidota bacterium
AGGCAAAAGCAATTACAATTGCTGCTGCTTTGGAATTGGGTCTTCGCAGGCAGGCTTCATTGGCTTTGGAAAGACGGGTATTGCCCAATTGAAAATTTTGACCTTATAAAAGTGCTATTTTTGAAATCTATCGGGAGGCTTTCTCCAAAGGCGGAAACAGTAGTTTCATACCCGGTTCTATTGCATAGATGGAAGACAGATTGTTGATTTTTGCAATCTGCAGGAAAAATTCGGGTGAACCGTAAATGTTTTTGCAGAGTGCCGGCAGGTTGTCGCCAAATTTGATCTCGATAATATGGGAAAGGTCAGGCGATTCTCCTTTTGGCAATGCCGCCGGAGAAATAGCTGAGTCAATCGTCATTTGAATTTCAGCACGAACGGGATTTCCTGATTCTCCAAAAAGGGTATATTCTACTGTAAGATTGCTGAGGCGGCCACGGAAAATACCGTCCAATTCTCCCTGTTTGCTGCTATTGCTGGGCAATACTTCTCCCCAAACGCATTTGAGCCAGGGCGGACCATGTGTAGATTCGCGATAGTTATAACAAACATTTTTCAGTTTGGTGATAAAGTCAGATACAGATGGCGTACCATCCGAGGCAAAACCTTCTATTCCGTCCACCTCAGGTTTTTCTAATACACCTGTTGCGTCAATAATTGTATTGATCTGCAATTTTGGAAAGGAATAAGTTGGGTTACCCTGAAGCGGGTGGGCTGTAGCCGCAGCTGAGGTAGCGGTAGCTTTAGCACCACCTCCACCAGAATCCTGATCCATTTCAATACCATATTCCAATGAAATCCTTTCGGGATTCACCTGCAGTTTTATGGTACCAATCGCTGTATCTGAGCAGTCCATTTTTTCATGACCCGTTATGGTCAGTTTTTCCGTCTTAGCCATTTTAATGGAACTTTAATAAATCTAGTAAATAGGACTTGATGGTAATTGTGCTATGTCATTTGACCACTTGCGGTCTGCAAAACTATATATTTTTGATTTTCCGGTTTCAGTGTCCCAAACTATAATTTGATAATTAAAATCGCCATCAACAATAAAACTATTCTGATCCATCATAATTTTACCAGTTGCATTGATAGCAGTAGGATTATCCGCCTTGGCAGGGCTTATAGTACCAATAAGTGCAGCAGAGCCGAAAAGCAGTGTTGCAGTTACGAGAGAGATGCCGATACATTTTTGGAGAAAATTAGAGATTTGCATAAGCTGTAAGTGTAAAATAGGTTTTATAATTTTAATATCAGTTAGGAGAAAGACAAATGCTGTGCCAAAAGAAGTTGACGGTTGGTTATTGGTTGCAAAATATACTATATTCCCTACTGAATTGCAAACATGGTTAAAGATATGAATTGTACTTTGTAAAAAGAAATTAATTCTTTGTTTTTTTATGCAACAGAAAAAAGCCTAAAGTTAAGAAGCTTGAATTATTGGATCTGCCGAATGTTTGTCTATTCGATTAATAAAGCGCCTAAAAATGCATAAGCAATACCCTCGAAAAGTAAAGCGCATAAGTTTGGATAAAAAATTCCAAAAAGCTTTGGAAGGCTTGGATAATTAATGTAATTTAACGCCTGCTATGCCCTGCGGGCAAGATAAAAAACAACGAGATTTATCCTTAAAAATACCAAGTGATGCCAAATCCAGATCAGAATCAGGACCCTAAATTACATGTTCAGAAAGTCTTCGAGAATATCGGAGAACATGAAGGGCCTGTTGGTGTAAACAGCAATGAAGAAAAAGAGGAAAGCATGGCGAATGCCAATGCCAACAATGGCGGATTGGGTGCCGGCGGCGGGAATATGGGTGACGGAGGCGGAAAACTCGGTGGCGGGGGTGGTTTAGGCAATATCAAATCTCAAAACACTGAACAAAGTCCAAGCGAAAACACTACAACTACTACAACGACTACAGCTGAAACAACAGCAAGCGATAATAAAACAGCCCCCCTTTCTGGAACGAATGACGGCGTACTCAGCAAGGGCAGCGGTACCGAGGTTCAAAGCAATGAGGCTTCCGCACCCATTAGTGCCGGAAACACCGAAAACGGAATCATTCAACCCAAAACTGAGACAGGCGAAAACACAGTAAAAGACGCCCCTGCTACAGAAAAAAAACTGGAAGAAATAAAGGCTGTGACTGAAACTCAGCCCGGAGCCTTGGGCGAGGCAGAAGCTGAGCTGAAACAAATGCTCTCTGAAAGTGCTGATAAAACGGAAACAAAATCGGGAGCCGGCAGTCTTTCCAAATTGGGCGGTGGCGGATCCGCTTCAAAAATAAAAAAAACAGCAACAGCAGGTACCGATAAAACCAAAACAGCAGAAAGCAGTGTAGATGCCACCAAACCTGCAATGACAGAGGAGGAGCGCAAAAAATACCAAGCAGAACAGCAACAGTTAAATTCTGAATTTGCAGGCAGTTTGGGCGATGCGGGCAAAACGCCTGAAGTTCAGGTAGACCCTGCGGTACAGGCCGAAACAGATGCCGGAAGAAAGGCAGGTTTGGATTTGGGACGAATCAATGGTTTGGGTCAGCTCATCTGTACCAATTCCGCAGGAGCTGTTGAAGTTAAATCTTTCCCTGTCAACGAAGGAGAGGTTGTTTACAGTTCTTTGCAGGATTACAATCAGAAAAAGCAGGCAGAACTGGAAAGTCATACGGATGTAAATTTCAAAAAGGCTTACAATCAAGCCTATAACGAAGGTTATTATGAAGGCATCCGCCTGAAAGCAGAGGTTGAAAACCGTAAAAAACAGGAACAGGAGAAAGATCCAAAATTTGCCGAGGGCAAACTGAAGGGCATAGAGGCCGGCACACTTGCTGCGAGCGATGATGCAGCTGACAGAACCCGGGCTGCAGAAATTTCAAAATCGATAGAAGGACAAACTGCCACAACACCCTTACAGCCTACTGATCCTGTAGTGCTACTGAAAAAAGGCTTCAATATGGGCTACAACAAAGGCTATGGCGAAGGACAGGCAGCCAAGGCCAATGCCAAAAAAGCTGCAGATGAAGCCTTGCTGGCCAATCCAGAGTTTAGAGGGGGTTATGATGCAGGGCATGCTATGGGAATGGCCAAAGCTATGGGAACAGCACCTACTGCTGAAATGACAAAAACAGATGATTATTTTAATAATCTTCAGGACAGAAAATCGCTGCAGGTGAGAGGCTATTTGACCGGTTACAACAAAGGTTATATGGACGGACAGACTGCAAAAGTTGCCGAAAGGAATAAGTCGGAAGAATTGCTGAAGTCAGACCCGCATCATAATGCCGGAATGATCAAAGGTACTTTGGAAATGATCATCAAAACAGGCGGTTTTCCCAATGCAGAATCGCTGGCACTGAAGGTGCTCAAAGGCGAAGCAAAACTGAGTGATTTTGCCAAAGAGTCCTTTCCGATACCCACAGAGACGCTGGATTATTTTAAAAAGGATATGGTCTCAAAACAGACTGCCGAAGATAAAAAGAAATTTAATACGGCCTATTTCAGGGCTTATAACACCTATGCATCGCAGGTTACCGGACGTCAGCGTCAGCAAAAAGAAGCTGCCGATAAAGGCGACGAACGTTATCTAAAAGGGGTGAAAATTGGAGAGGTAGCCGGAGCTGCCGCCATTCTGAAAGAAAACTTTAAGAAAAAAATATCTGCACTTACAGCTGCCCGTTTGGCAAAAGTACCTGCTGTGGCAACGGTATCGGCAGAAGAAAAGGCCCTTGAAGAAAAAATTAAACAATTAACCAATAACCTGCAGACTATACAAAATGCTATAGATCTGGCAAAAGATGCCAAATATTCAAAAGGCTATTACGAGGCTTATAATAAAAGCTATTACAACGAAATTGCCAAAAAACAGGAAGCTCAGAAAACAAATCGCAAAAATCAGATCGGAACTTCATCCGATGAGTTTGGAGCCAACCTTTTCCAACAGGGACTTGAAAGCGGCCGCAATTTTGGTATTGCCGTTTTTAATGCAAGAAAATTACCGGTTCCGCCTGCCGATCTGGCCTCTAAAATTCAGGAAGCCTTTGCAAAAGCTCTTGGAAAAGGTGCCGAATTCAACAATGGTTTTACTGCCGGCTATAACGAAAAAGTTTATGTCGGAGCTGCTGTAAAAGAAAAAGAAGAGCTGAAAGGTTCTAAAAAAGCAGCACTTGACCAGAAAGATGCTCTCAGAAAAGGAAACAAAGAAGAAAAGCAGTTCTTTGATTTTGGCCGAGAGGAAGCCTATGAGGAATTTTACAATTACTATAAAATAGCGCCGAGCCAAAGAAAAGGAGGACTATCCTTGGAAGAGGTTTGGAATAAAAAGAAAATAGAGCCCAAGCAAAAGCAACTAGAGAGCGAGGTTGAGGATTTAAAAGAAGAGAACGAAATAGAACTTCCTGATGACCTTACACCAATGCTTGTAAAGTCTTACATAAATGGCTATGAAGCCGGAAAATTTCTTGGTGAAGAATTTGGCAATAATTATTTGGCCGGTTATCAGGATGCGATGAGTGGAAAACCCTCCAATGCAGGCGATCGGGCTAAATATGCGGAAGGTTATAAAAATGGCGCAGGTCAGGCACAATACCAAAATTTCCAAAACCAGGTTTTGGGCGGGCTCAATCTTGCTACAGCCGAGGAAAAAAGGACATCAGCACTGTCAAAAGCCAAAGAAAGCTACCGCTTGGGCTATGATAAACATTATAACCAATGGTTGAAAATTTATACCCTAAAGGCAGGACTTCAGATATCGAAAGACCTGGAGTCACTCTCCATAGAAGGCCTGGAAGTAATTACTGAAAAGGAGGAAACGGGCGAAAAACCAGTACTCAATCTGATACAACAGGCAAACTATGCATTGGCCAATGAGGCAAAAATATTAACATCGGTATTGACCGGAGCTACAGGGATATTGAAAGACAAGGTACTGAATGTACTTTCCGCAAAATTTAATATCAGCGAGGAAGACATTCCGGAAAGTAAGTATAAACCGGAGTTGGATAAAGAACTGGCCGAATTTAAAAAGGGCTACGAGACTGCCATGTCAGAGGCCCAAAAATCGGTAATATCGGAACAATCTGAAGAAGCGGATTATCAGAGAGGATTTCTGATGGGCTATAAAAAAGGCGGAGCCCCATTGCCCGACGGAATGTTGGTATCTGTGTTTAAAATGTACGAGGCTTTGCCCGAAACCGATCTGGCTCAGGATCTTTCCAATAAATCTTATTTGGAAGGACGTGAGCGGGCTACACAATTGTCTGCGCAGGTTCTGACCGGAACAGTCAAAAATGAAGATCTGGAGGCCGAAATGTTTGGGCCGGCCTATAACAGCGGCTTCCAGATGGGAAAAGAAAATGCAATCGAATCGGCAGAAAGTTATGAAACGGAAATGGCACAGAAAGGCAATGCAAAAGAGCCCGAAAAAGGGGAGCAGCGAAAATCGCTGAATGGCGAAGCACTGCAGGGCTATGATGACGGTTGGGAAAATACTTTCAACCGAAAAAGAGCTTATTTTGCAGGATATTTCACAGCTTTGGGCCTTGCCACAAATGGAGATTCAAGCGCTCAGAACATAGCAGAAACACCTTCCGAGCATAGTATTTATGCTGCCGAATATCAGCAGGGCTTTGTTGCAGGAAGAGAACAGGGAAATATAGACAGAATAGGCGGAAAAGAGAACCAATCACTGCTTAGAAATGCAGTCAGGCAGCAGCATGTGGCCGAACTCCGCAAAAGAGAGGGCGATGCCTACGCAGATGCCTATGAAAAAGGATTTGAAAATGCTTTTAAAAAGGCATCGGAGAATAAAAATCCGGATGTCATAAAGGAATTCAAAACCATTGCAGAGGATGGCCCGGCAATGATGCCTGAATGTTTTAAGGCCTGTTTTAAGCCCCTAACAGAGGCTTTTATGTCCATGAAATACAGTTCTGCTGCTGCTAATCCGAAAGCAATGGCAGAGAAGTATAAAAAAATACTCGATCTGGATTCCAAGCTTGTAACCGGAAAGGACAAAAAGCCGAAGGAAACATTGGCCGCTTTTAAAACAATTCTGAATGCTGAACTCAATTTCACATTGGATAACGAGACAGAACAGACAGAATTACAGCTGAAAAAGAAGGAATGGCTCAATTATCTCAGCAAATTTTCCGAGGGTTATGAAATGGGCTTTGAACAGGGCATCACCGATGGTTTTGATGCAAAAGCGGAAGCTAAAGTACAGAAAGGCGCAGGCGAGCAGTTTTTGGAACAGTCTTTAACCGCAATCAGCAATCAGGCCGAAACTTCATTTGTAAGCGGCTATTCGGATGGGGGCAAATTGGTAAGGGATTTGAACAAGAAAAAAGACTTGTCTGAACCTGAAATGTTAGGTCAGAAATTCAATGTTATCAATATATTCCGCAAGTTTTTTAATAAAAGTATCGAGAATGAATACAAGGATTTCAAGAAACAAGCACCTTCAAGAGATAATGAAAATGCCCATAAACAGTTTAAAAGTAAAATGATCGGTTATGTGAAAATTTTTAAAAAATTTAAAGATAAAGTTCCGCTCGATTATAAGCCAAGTATCGATATGGATCAATTTATCGATGCACAGGCAGATGAACTCAATAATGAGCTGAAAGGTATTGTAGAAGGTATCGCGGATGTAAAAGCTTTTTTTACAAGTCAGTTGGAAGGACCCTGGAAAAAAATGAGAGAGCTGTTCCTCAAAGGATTTGAAGGCGGTTTCCTTCAGGAAATTCAGAATGAACTGTCGGGCCGTTCGGGTTTGGATCAGACAGGTTCGGGTTTGGCTATTTCACAATTGGAAACTATGCACGATCTGCTTGCTGCTCACTTGATTGAGGATGGCGATATTGCCGATATTGACTGGTTGGAAGAAAATGACGAACTGAGAAGGGAAATTTATAAAACCCGCTCATTATCCGATTTGGAAAAATATACCATTTACGATACCAATGAGGTAATCTTTGACCTCAAAGATGAGGTGAATCTGCTTAATGACCTGATTGACAAAAAGAATCTGGAAATTGCGAATACGGATGATGAAGAAGATATTGAAAGGCTGAATAATGAAATCGATCTAAGTCAGGAGAAAATAGGGGAGCAGGAAGTTACAATTTTGGAGCAGGAAGCTACTGTGGAAATTGCTTCCGAGAAGATTGACGAATACGCCAAGAGCCTATTGCAGTTTACAAGTGAAAAAATAAATTTTACCGCGCCTGAAACTACTGTCACTTCCGTTAGGGAATACCTTTTAAATGAGGAAGGCCGCTTGGAATTAAGCGGTGCCTTCAGCGATATGGGTGGCAATGCTACGGTCAGCGGTCCGGGCAGTCTTGTCATGTTAGATAAGGAGGACAGATGGCGTTACATGGGTCAGATTGCGATTGCTTTGGGTGATCTGCGTTTCAAATCTGCCGGTATTGAGGTTTTTAATAATGAACATTATGTGGAGCTCAGTTCCGGACTGTTAAAAGTACCTGTGCCTGCGTCTTCGGGCGGCATGGTTCAAAAATCTGTCGATTTTGACTATCTCGATCTGGAAATGGGATTGAGTATGCTTACCCAAATAGATGAACAGTTAGATCTGGGAGATCTGCTTCAAAAGGGCAGTGCTTTAGGAAATACGGATATTGGCGGCGGATTTGGCGGTTCTTTTGCTTAATTTCTTATCTGAAGTTCAAATCAATGAATAAAAAAAGGCCCTTTTAGGGCCTTTTTTAGTATGTGGAACTTATTTATGTCAGTTAAAATTCAATGGGGATTGCTATTGGAGCGTTGAATTCATTATAGTTACTAATTGTTCTCCTGCCATTTTGAAAAAAAATTAATATAATGGAGATGAAGGAAGCTGATAATTTGTCGCACCTAAAAGGCCTTTACCATAATTAAAAAAATATAATTTTGATTTACCTGTTTCAGTATCCCATACTAATACATGATAATTCGGCTTTCCGTCTATTACGAATCCGCCTTCACTCATCATAATTTTACCTGTATTATTTACCGTCGTAGGATTATCAGCCTGAGCGGGATTAATAGAATAAAAAAGCGCAGCGCAGCTGAAAATGATAGCCGCCACGGTCAAACCTATTTTTTGAAAAGCATTTACGTAGTTCATAGTTTTAATTTTAATTGTTATACAATTGCTTGAAACATTTTGGAATAACCATAGGCATGCCATTTTTACGAAATCGTAAATTTTAACATGTGGTCGGTTATTAATGGATTTTTGCTTTAACCCGTTCCAAGTCCATTAAAAAATCTCCATTAAAAAACAAAAGCCCAAAAAGGGCCGACATAATAAAAATTAAGTTTAATAATTAACCAGCTAATTTAATTGTGACAGCGAAAAATACCATCTGGAGTGGCACTGTTACTGCTGTTGGTAGGAAAAACCTTACCCCAGGATACCTTTAGGAATGCAGGACCGTGTTCCTCGCTTTGCCAGGAGTACATTACCTTTTTGATCAGTTTAATATAAGGTTGAACCGATGGTTTTCCGCCTACTTCCAATGTTACACCGGGAGGAGCTTTAAGTACACCGGTAGCATCTATGATTGTATCTACAGATAAATCAGGAACCTTATAGCCGTTGAAAACCTGCGGTGTGGCATTGCCACCGATTGCAGCTTCTTTGCCAGTACCTAAATTGTCAGTTTTGCCTGACGAAGATTGAGCATCCCCATAACCTATTCCAAAAGAAAATTGTATTTCAGAGGGATTTACCTGCAATTCAAACTTATTATCCCCTTTAATAGCGGAACCAAATTTAATATCAGTATAAGCCTCCACCGTCAATTTTGTTACTTGTTCTCCAGCCATAATTTAATAAATAGGTGAAGTTGGTAATTGATAATCAGCTATAACAAACTTACCCACACCGTTGTACGTGTAAGTTTTAGACTTCCCTGTTTCTGTATCCCAGGCAATTATATGAAAAGCTGATTTGCCATTCAAAGCAAAGCCATCCATTGCCATTTGAATTTTACCGGTATTATTAGTAATAGTAGGGTTATCAGCTTTAACAGTATTTCCGGTAATAGAAGCGATACCGAAAGAAGCAATACCGATGCCGATAAGAAGGTACATCATGCCTTTGCAGGCGTCGAGAAATTTAATAGATTTCATAGTGTATTGGTTTTTATTATTGGTAAATTTAAATA
>CAINVS010000648.1 GCA_903854205.1 uncultured Bacteroidota bacterium
AAACATTTAGAGTTGCATTTATGACTTGAATGCTGCAATCGAATAGTTAAGCTAATATTTAAAGTTAGTTAATGCTAAAATTTTTATTTATGAAAATACCAATCCTAAAAAGTATAGAAATTCACAGTCTGCGAGTTGCAATAATTGATGAGACTAAATCATACAGTTATTCAGAATTGGAAAGGCAATCAGTTCAGATTGCAAAAATGCTTAAGGAAACCAATATCCAGCTTGAAGGATCCAGAATTGCAGTCTTACTAAATCCCGGCTTTCAGTTCGCAGCAGCGGCATTAGCGGTTTGGCGTGTTGGTGCTATTTTTGTCCCACTGAGTGTAAATTCTCCTGATTCAGCAATTCTTTATGTATTGGATGATATCACCGCGTCAATAATACTTACTGACAATAATTTCGAGTTAAATATTTCGGCATTATCCAAAAGGGCAAATGCTCAGCTTCTAAACGTAGAAAATGCACAAAGTGCCAAAGTTATTCTTCAAGATATTTTATATAAATCGGATAGGGAGGCGCTGATTATTTATACCAGCGGTACAAGCGGTAAACCAAAAGGTGTAGTCATTTCCTTAGGTAATCTTGAGGCGCAAATGACAACACTTATTAATGCATGGCAATGGAGTGCTGACGATGTTATTCTAAACATTTTACCATTGCATCATGTTCATGGTCTGATCAATGCATTGTTTTGTCCGCTTTATGCAGGCGCAGCAGTTTATTTTTTACCAAAATTTGATACGAATGTTGTCTGGTCGTTGTTTAAATCGGATAGAATCAATGTATTTATGGCTGTACCGACAATTTATGTAAAATTAATTGCAGATTTTGATGCTGCTGATGAAAATGAGCAGTTGAAAAGAAAAGAAGCTATTTCAAGTTTCAGAATGATGGTTTCTGGTTCAGCGGCACTTCCCGTGAAAGTTTTGGATAAATGGAAAACTATGAGCGGACATATACTTTTGGAACGATATGGTATGACTGAAATCGGTATGGCAATTTCTAATCCTTATAAAGGCGAAAGAAGAGCGGGTTTTGTGGGAATGCCCTTGCCTGGAGTTCAAGTCAGGTTGTTTGACGAATCGACAAATTTGCTTATAGATAACGATGAAGAGGCCGGCGAAATTCAAATAAAAGGACCTTCTGTATTCAAATGCTATTGGAATAGATCGGAAGTTACTGCCAATTCTTTCACAAAAGAAGGATGGTTCAAAACTGGAGATCTTGCTGTCAGAAATAATGGTTATTATAAAATATTGGGCAGAATTTCTTCAGATGTTATAAAGTCAGGCGGCTACAAACTTTCTGCTTTAGAAATTGAAGAACAGCTTCGGGAACACCCAAATATTATAGATTGTGCTGTTGTTGGAATTCCTGATGAAGAATGGGGTGAAAAAGTAGCAGCTGCAATTGTTTTTAAAACAGAGCTTTCTTTGAATTTTGACAGTCAATTGACTCAATGGTTAAAAGAAAGAATTGCACCTTATAAAATTCCTCGGATTTGGAGGTTTTTAAAGGAACTCCCTAGAAATGAAATGGGAAAAGTAATTAAAAATGATTTAATAACAATTTTTAATCAGAAAAATGATACAAGCGCTTAAAAATATCAGGATTCTTGATTTTACTAAACTTTTACCCGGTCCTTTAGGTACACAATTGCTTTCAGCTATGGGGGCCGATGTTATAAAGATAGAAAAGTCAGACAGTAGAGACTATGTACGCTTCCAACCTCCATTCATTGATGGGGTTTCTACACTCTATGCGGCATTAAACCATAACAAAACGGAAATAATTATCGATTTTAATACTGATGAAGGGAACACAAAACTCTGGGAAGAAGTAGAAAAAGCAGATGTACTGATTGAGCAATACAGACCCGGAGTGATGAAGCATTGGGGCCTTGATTATGAAACACTTAAATCTATCAATCCTAAACTGATTTATATCTCTCTTAGCGGTTACGGACAAGATGGACCTCATGCAAAAGAGGCTGGGCACGATCTGAATTATCTGGCAATTTCGGGAGTTTTGGATTTAATAAGGGACGAAAAAGGTAAACCTGTCATACCCGGTATCCAGATTGCAGATATTGCCGGTGGTGCTTATCTTCTGCAGTCGGCCTGCCTGGCTGCTGTTTTGGAAAGGCACAATACCGGAAAAGGGATGTATTTGGATATTTCAATGACTGATGGGCTATTGCCTTTGATGGTTTTTCCCCTCAGTCAGTACTGGGGTGGATTTGATCAGCGTAAAATGCAAATTTTAAGTGGCGGTCTTGTAAATTATAATGTTTATGAATCTGCAGACGGTCGCTGGGTTGCTCTAGGGGCTTTGGAAATGAAATTTTGGAATGCTTTCTGCATGGCATTGAATAAACCCGAATGGAAGCGGGAAGAACTTTTAGAACTTTCAGTACATGTATTTCCAAAAGAAGAATTGGAATTGCTTTTCAAAACTAGAAATCGTGACGAATGGGCAGTTTGGGCTGAAGGAAAGGACTTATGTCTAACTCCCGTCATTGAATTGCAGGAGTTGGAAGATAGTCAACAAATTAAATCGGGCAATTTTATTAGAATTATAAGTAGTGCATCTAAAGATCTTAAATATATTCTTAATCCCATTAGGATTTTAAAATAAGTAATAAGGTAAAGTTTATATAATTAAGAATTGACCAAATAATTTATTAGTTTTGTTTGGTTTAATGACAATAAAATTTGTTGTACTCATCCTTTTAAATTTCAATCTTATCAAGTTATGAGCAAAATTCTATTTTCACTGCTTTTTTTCCTGTCTTTGGTTGTAAACCTGCAGGCACAAACTGCAAAAATTGGGAATCCACGGAGTTGGGCATACAAAAACGCTGACACCCGTCAAATTCCAGTTCACACAATGCCCGCCTTCGATATAGCTGCCCAACTTCGTTCCGATGCCATCAATGAAGCCAATAAAATTGGCCCTTGGAGATTCGGCTATGAACACAATGTTAATTTCGGACTCTATAATGGAGGTCATTGGACAGTTCTGCCCAATGGCGACAGAATATGGCGCATAATATTTCGTTCTCAGGATGCATTGAGCATGAATATACTTTTTAATAAATTTAAGCTGCCTGATGGCGCTTTCATGTATATCTACAGTGAAGATCGCGCCCAATTTGATGGAGCTTACACTTCAGCCAACAATAACAGCGATAATATGTTGGGCACATCACTTATTCAGGGAAGCAATTTGGTAGTAGAATACTATGAACCTGCTGCAGTTGTCGGTTTAGGA
>CAINVS010000649.1 GCA_903854205.1 uncultured Bacteroidota bacterium
GAAGTTACTTCCTATGAAGTTGTATCTGCTTATTTACAACAAATAGATGCCCAAAACGGCATCTTTAATGCAGTAGTTTTAGTTGACAAAGAAAATGCTTTACATCAGGCAAAATTAGCCGATGAAGCAATTAAAAGCGGTACTAATTGGGGGAAATTGCACGGTGTCCCTATCACGATTAAGGATAATTATTTGACACAAGGACTGACAACCACGTCAGGATATGAACCATTGCGAAACCATATGCCAACAAAAGATGCCGAACTTGTAAAACTGCTGAAATCCGAAGGCGCAATTATTATTGGTAAAACCAATTTATCGGTTTTAGCCATGGATATGCAGACTGATAATGCTATTTTCGGAAAAACCAATAATGCTTGGGATAGCAATAGAACTAGTGGAGGAAGTAGCGGTGGTTGTGCGGTAGCACTTGCAACAGGTATGACTTCTTTATCATTCGGAAACGATTTGGCAGGGTCTATTCGGCTTCCATCAGCATATTGCGGGGTATATGGCTTTAAACCCACATTTGGAGTGGTGTCAATTAATGGTATTCAAACTGACCCTAAAGAACATGTCAATGGTCTTAAATCATTAGCGGTTGCGGGGCCCTTAGCGAGAACTATTGAAGATTTGCAACTTGCTATGGATATTATAGCAAATACCACCAATACCGATAAAAAACCAATACCCATAAACAGATGTACGGATACTATTGACTTAAAGCACATGAAAATTGCATGGACTGATGAGTTCGGTGGTGTACCTGTTGATAATGAAATCAAAAAGGCGATTCAGGATTACGTTGCAAAGTTAGAGAAATCGGGTGCTACTGTTGTAAAAATTACGCCTCCTGTTGATTTTCACCTTGCATGGAAAACATGGGGAAGTTTTGTCGGTATGCAAGGTGGTTACAATACTTCAAATTTCGTAAAATGGATGGGGCTTTCGTTTACAAAAGGAGTGCTGAAAGATGTGCCAATGCACCAGAATATTGTAAAACCAAACTCTGTGGAAAAATATATGGAGGCATTAAACACACAGGATTCATTAATTACTCAGATGGAGAATTTCTTAGACAGTTTTGATGCGTTTATTTGTCCTGTAAGCTCAGTAAAGGCATTTCCACATCATGAACCGACTAAAAAGTTAGGGAATTTTAGTATTTACAACAACCCAATAGCGATAAATAAGGAGTTCATGCATTATTATATGTCTACACAAGCCTATACTACACCCTTTACACTTACTGAAAACCCTGTTTTGTCTATGCCAATTTCACTCAGTAAAGATTCCTTGCCTATTGGTGTTCAAGTAATCGGTAAACGTTATTCAGATTTCAGACTTCTGAAAATTGGAATGGTATTAGACGACTATTCTGAAAAGTTTAAATATCCATTAGAATAATTTTAATTTTGTAATTGACGAACAATACCAGCAGGTAACATCGGTTTGGCAAAGGTGGCGAGCAGGTGGCGAGCAGGCCAGGAATTTGGAAGTTCAGCGTGGCCGGATGAGAAAAAAATGGGCAAGCAATTGACTTTATCTGCCACAGAGTCAATAACTTAGCACATTCGCTTGCGGCTGTGAATAGATAATTATTATGGCAAGAACTCTGTGTGACTGCCAACCGCTCGCTAAACGCGGCGGTATGGCAGTCACGCTCACGTTATCTACAAAAAAATCAAACACAAAAAATTACGCAGATTCATTCCCTAAAACATCTTATCTTTGTTGGAAAATTCACCGCAATGGCAAAAAAACTTATCCGCTTCGACTGGGCGATGAAAAAATTGCTCCGCCACAAAGCCAACTTCGATATCCTCGAAGGTTTTTTGTCGGAGTTGCTCAGCGAAGAAGTACGGATTAAGCAAATCCTTGAAAGTGAAGGGAACAAAGAAGATGGAGACGACAAATTCAACCGAGTGGACATCCTGGTGGAAAACCACAAAGGAGAACTTGTCATTATCGAAGTGCAGAACACACAGGAATATGATTACTTCCATCGGATGCTTTTTGGTTCGTCAAAAGCCATTACCGAGCACATCAAAGAAACTGAGGCTTATGCCAATGTGAAAAAGATTATTTCAATTACCATTGCCTATTTTGACTTGGGGCAAGGGAAAGATTACGTTTATCATGGTACAACTGTTTTTAAGGGCATCCATAAGGGGGATATTTTAGGGCTTTCAGATAAACAGATTCAAGTATACAGCAAAACCAACGTTCACGAAATTTACCCGGAGTATTGGGTAATCAAGACTGGGAAGTTTCGCAATAGGGTAAATGATAAGTTGGATGAATGGATTTACTTCTTAAAAAATGCGGAAATAAAACCGACTTTTTCAGCCAAAGGTTTGAAAGAAGCCAACGAGAAATTGGACGCCATGAAACTACCTGAGAAGGAGCGAAAAGCATACGATAAGTATCTGCGGCATTTGATGAGCATTGCTAGCCGGAATCACACGATAGAAATAGATGCTAAGGAAATTATAAAAAAGGCCAAAGAGGAAGAACAGATCAACACAATATTGAAGTTGCATAGCAAAGGAAAATTAGCAGAAGAAATTTCCGATCTCTTGGACTTACCACTTCAAGAGATTAAAGCAGTCATTGAATCTCTGGAAAATTCATAAGGCACAAAAATTGGCACACTTATACATACCCTGCTGAAGCCTCTTTTCAGCGGA
>CAINVS010000650.1 GCA_903854205.1 uncultured Bacteroidota bacterium
AGTCCACATGCGAAAGCAAATGGTTTGTCAGTTCGTTTAATTAAAGATTAAAATACTTTAAAATAGATTTAGATCAATTGTTTTTCTAACTCTTTTTTCAAACCTTAACTTAGTATCTCTGTTTAACAATGCTAAGCTAAACACTTATTTATATTACATAATGATAGTTATAGTGCTAACTTTTAAATTAAATTTAATAATTTAATATGCCCTATTATTTCGCATATGGTTCAAATATGGATAGAAATCAGATAGTAGAAAGATGTCCAAACGTAATTAAAATAGAAATAGGTTTGATATCAAATTACAGAATTGATTTTACAAGAAAGTCGATTACAAGGAACTGCGGAGTAGCTGATATTTTGGAAAGTCAAGATGATGTTGTTTGGGGAATCATTTATAATATCACAGACGAAGACTTTATTTCTTTAGACAGATTTGAAGGTTATCCAAAATATTATAAAAAGAAAATAATAAAATGCTCTCAGTTTGTAAATCCTAATCCATTCGAATTTGTTCCTGAAGAGTCAATCGAAAAATACTATGAAGAGCTATATAAAAATCCATTCAATTTCAAAGAAATCGATGCGATAATTTATGAGGTAATTGATAAGTCATCAATAACAATTCAGCCTTCAATAGAATACTTAAATTTATTACAGGGTGCCGCAGAAGAAAATTTCTTCCCAATGAAATATCAAGAAAAATTAAATGCATTTAGAGTGGATTTTATGGAGTAAAAGAGCCTTTGAAATGGCATTGTAAAACTTTGAGTTCTAGTTACAATTTTAGTTTCAGGTCTGCAGGAAAGTTGGTCAATTCCCCAACTGCAAAAAGCCTTCATAATTAGTAACCGTAAAACCTTAAAAGAACAAAAAAATAACTTTTATACAATGGAAATAAAAGGCCAAATATCAAATTTACTTGACGACCTTAATAAAGGTGTTTATGAAAAAAAAGAAGTTATTGCACTGTCACTTTTGACTGCAATTGCAGGTGAGAGTATTTTTCTACTTGGTGCTCCAGGCGTTGCAAAAAGCTTAATCGCAAGACGTCTAAAATTCGGCTTCAACAACGGGACATCCTTTGATTATTTAATGAGCCGCTTTAGTACACCAGACGAAATTTTTGGACCCATATCAATTTCACAACTCAAAGACCACGACAAATACGAACGCATCATTAAAAATTATTTGCCAAGTGCCACTGTTGTATTTCTTGATGAAATTTGGAAAGCGGGTCCTTCAATTCAAAACGCCTTGCTAACAGTATTAAACGAAAAGGTGTATCGCAACGGAGACCAAGAAATAAAAGTGCCTTTGAAAGCACTCATTTCAGCATCTAATGAGTTACCAATGAAAGGTCAAGGTCTTGAAGCACTTTGGGATAGGTTTTTGGTTCGGTATGTTGTTGGTGGTATTAACGATAAATACAGTTTTAATGAGATGATTTCAAAATCACTTAACTCTTATGAAGATAATGTTTCATCTACTCTCAAATTAACTGACGACCAATACAATGAATTTTCAGCGGAAATTGACAAAGTTGAAATTCCGGAAAATATTTTCAATGTAATTCACATCATTCGTCATTACATTGACCAGCATAACAAGAAAGATGAAAAGCAAGACAATCAAATTTACATTTCCGACCGTAGATGGAGAAAAATTGTTAGACTACTTCGAACTTCTGCTTTTCTAAATGACCGCAAAGGGGTTGACTTGATGGACTGTTTTCTAATTGCTCATTGCATTTGGAATGAGCCAGCACAGTTTGAAACTGTTTTGCAGTTTACCAAAGATGCAGTTCAAAAACATGGCTACTCACTTACTATAAATCTATCAGACATAAAGGAAGAGATAGAAGAGTTTAACATGGAAGTAATAAGCGAAACGAGTTATGTAAAATCTGTTTCCTATGAAGTTCCTGTTACGGTTCACAATGATTTTTACAGAATAGTATTGTTCAATAAAGGCGACTATTCTTACGGCCAATACAAACTAATAAAAATTTCCGATTTTGATAAATTGACAAGCGAATGTCGGGATATAGAAATTTACAAGGACAGTGATAACAATCATGATCGAAACTGGACCAAACCATACCCTTTGAAAAAAGGAGGCAATGGGATTTCCGTCGTTCACGATGGAAAAACATACTTACTTCAAAGTGTTGAAAAGGAAACGAAACAAACTTTTTCGAAGAAACCGCACAAAGCGGTTAAAAAGGAATGGGATAAAAGAGTAAAAGTTTTATTAATTACAACAAGTAATCTTAAATCACAAATAGATCATTACAGAAGCTATGACTTAAAACATCTGGCTGTAAATCTTTTTGTCAATCCGTCTTTAGCTGAAATTGTTGAAACTAATTTGAATACAACACAAAAAGAAATTGAAAAGTTAGAGGTTGAAGTAGCGCAAATTCTGTACTACTATGAAAATGTGGAAGATCAATCAAATCTAGGGGATATATCACAACTGACAAACGGCGATTAAATATGAGTAACCCGTTCAGCAAGTTTGAAAACTTTGGTTTTATTACCGACCCAGCTAAAAGGAAAGAATTAGCTAAGGCAATTTATGAGCAGTTGCAAAATAAAACAGGAAATGGAATAGGGTTCACAAATTTCGATACTGACAACTTCGCCTCTGCCATTGATGAGATTCTTCACAATGAAACACTGAAAGAGCTATGTAGTAAAGACAAAGACCTTGCTGAGAAAGTAACTCAAGAAGTTTTAGATTTTATTAATAAAGCAAAGAAGGAAATCAATACTACTGAAAATCCTTTTGAGCAAGAGAAATCTTTATTGCATTCATTTTTAAAAACCGATCAAAACAACTTTGATAAACAATGGAAATCGACAAGCGATTTCCTGA
>CAINVS010000651.1 GCA_903854205.1 uncultured Bacteroidota bacterium
CCCCGAAACCCTGCTTCAGCCTCCTGCCAAATTAAACTTAAGCGAAAGAGAAAAGGAAATTATTTCCCGGCTGGCGGCTGGTCATTCTAGCAAAGAGATTGCTATTCAACTGCATATTTCAAATCATACCGTGGATACCCATCGTCGAAATTTATTGAAAAAAGTGGGTGTGCAAAATACACAGGAGTTGGTGGCGGTATGTCTTAAATTAGGATTTATTTAGGGTAAATGCATTATAGAATACTCATATTTGAGTAGAGGAGTTTGGAATTAAGCCAGTATAACTTTGCAGGGTTGATCGTTTTAAATCCTTACAACAATTTAAAAATGCCCCAGAAAATTTAAACCATTGAAAATACTAATTTAAACTTTGCTCACCTTTTTTAAAAACATGTCATGAAATTACTAAGACTAGCAATTGCAGTTTTGATTCTTTTCTTACCCATTTTTTTTGCACCATCTTGTGTGGAACCTGATCCTTGTAACTGCCAAAATAATAGAATTTGTGATGGTGATGGCAATTGTAATTGTCCTACAGGTTACATTGGTACAAATTGTGAAATCTATGTCGGTTCTGGGGGAAATACAAATTCTTGCCCAATTACACAATCACCCCTTTCAGAAACCAAAATTCGGTCGGCTTTACAGAGTTTTACATTCGATGGCACAAAAATTACAACGATATCAGAAGCAAATAAAATGCTTCAATTTATCTGCAGCCCAATAGACCTTCACGCCTCTAATAGCGGATATACCTGTGGAAGGTTTTCTAATGGATGGCATATTACAATTTGGATCAATACCTTTGGGAAGGCTGATACTTATGGAATTAGGTATAATCAAAGTGACGATCATACTCACTTTTCAAGTAATAATACCTATTTTGAAATATCAAAAAGTGGTGGGAATGGCCCTTGTAACAGCACACCTTATTATGGAACGCAAAATTGTAGTTCCGGTTATGTTGCCGTAAGTAGTACACTTTGTTGTCCATCTTCAAGTCCTTATTTGGGTGTACAAACGGGTAATTGTTATACTACTTGCGATGCAGCCAAGAATGCAGGTAATACCAGCATTGCTTTCGGAACTGGCCAGACAGGAGGAACCGGTGGTAATTGTGTTAGTACCCCTTATTATGGAACGCAAAATTGTAATTCTGGTTATGTTGCCGTAAGTAGTTCATCTTGTTGCCCATCTTCAAGCCCTTATTTGGGTGTCCAGACCGATAAGTGTTATTCGACATGTGATGCCGCAAAGAGCGCAGGTAATACTAGTATTTCTTTTGGAACTGGACAAACTAATGGAGGAGGCAACGGTAATTGTAATTGGGATGCGGCAATAAATTGTGTTCAGGTAACAAAATTAACCGGCAACCGTTGCGGGGATCCACAGAGCGTAGAGGTTACATGTAAAAACACCTGTAATCAAAATATAAAAATTTATATTTGTATTCAAGATATTGATGGTACTTGGTACGGCCTTCCAGATGGAAATTTTAGTAATGGCCTAGCCCCCGGGGAAACGTCAACCCACTTTATTTGTAAAGGTACAGGTCAGTATAAAGTTTTTGCAATGCCAATAACAACATATAATAGCAACAATTGTGGATGGCCTTCATGTAATTAAATCCAACCCATAACAGCGTATTGGCTAACTGTTACTAAGATTAAGGGTCTTAATTTTTGACTCATGTTCCTAACGCGCTGAAATGTCAACTAAACAGCAGGGTTTTCAGCGCGTTAGGAACATGAGCTAATTTTTTCTGCAATTCAAACGATTACGCTGCGAAACACCCCGCTTGATACGAGCAACGAGTAGAAATAAATTCCCAGCAGGCAACCTGAAACTGCTCCAACAAGAAGTATGGCGCAAAGGCCAAATGCGTTATTGGCTATTGCTTAAATTTTAAAAAATGGAAAAATTTTAAAAAAATGAAAAAAATCAATTTTACAATTTTATACCTAACGTTTTTAGGCATAAATAAAATTTATTGCCAAAATGAACAGCCCATGGATTTTATTTATGTTGAATTATGCCAATCTTATGGCTGTAATTACGACGTAAATGGTATCCTCACTTCACCTACAAGCAACCACTATTGTGTGCAAAATACGCACTCAAGCAAAACAATTGGTTTTTGGTTTTCTCAAAGCGGAGAATTAACTACCATTGAAAACTTTAAAGTTGTAGAAAGGGAAGATGCCCCTGCGGGAAGTGGAGATTACATTCAAATCGTAGGTCCTGGCAAAAGCTTGGATTTAGGATGTATTACAATAGAAAGTAAATTTCAAGGAAGCTTCAATAGAACTCGCTATACACGGCCTGTTATATTGCGTGCCGTTTTTCGGAACTGAAATAAGTAAAGCAGGCAACCTGAAACTGCTCGAACAAGAAGTAGGGGGCAACGCCAAAAGCCTTATGTAGGCAAAAAATAAAATTTCTAAAAAATGAAAAATTTACTGATTATCTTACTAATGGTCGGGACTCTTGGCCCAATTTGTGCTCAAGTCGCCCCCAAGGCTGTTGTTGTCGCTATTGGTCAAAAAGAGGTTAAATGTAACAGTTTCAACAATTTCACATGTCTAGGTTTCTCTTGGTGGCGCGGGTCTGACTATACCGGACTTTTTGAAGGTGCTAAGAAAGATGTTCGCGAAAATTATCCATCATCAGAGACAATTGTTACAAAATCTGGTTATGGCAACTATTTAATAGTTATCAGTTCCGATGTAAAAAACGAAACTTGCAATAGAACCTTTATTGGTGTTGGAATAGGCGTAGATGCAAATGAGGCTTTGAAAAAAGCCAAAAATGATATGCCTTATATGTGGGACGAAAATAAATATGGGTATCGTACCATAGTTGACCGATCTGTTCAATGAATAGAGACTACAGTATGTCGTTTCCGGCATTGTTAGTTTACGGCAGGAATCAAAAAACCAAATAAGAGTAGTCCAAAGGACGCCAACAAGGGCAGTTTTTCGCTTTTGAGGAGGATAAATCGCAGTTTTCCACCGCGCTTGGTCTACTCCTCTCCAATAAAATGAGCAATATTATGATTTAGCCGATATCAAAACCATAATTTGCGGTGGTTTAACCATTGCTTAAAAAATATTTAAGTGGCAATCTCATAAGTAGAGCATCCTTGAAAATTTACCCGAAACGGCCCATCGGAATAAGATTCGATGGGTTGTTTTTTTTTAATGGACAGTTACACCCGGTTCGTCGGGTTGGCAAAACGCGAAGGGCCATTACCCGGTAGGTCAATTCTTTGAGATCCTCTGACCTGTAAATCAAAACTTTCGGTTTAAAAATCAGTCTGCTACTACAAAAATTTCTGTTTATTTATTTTTTTTGTTTATTTCGAGTATTTGCAATTTTGACTGCATTGACAACATGCACACCGAAAAATATCTAGGCAATTTCATTGCAGTCCAAACGGGCCCTCACTTTTCATAACATTATTTTATAGAATACTCATATTTGAGTATTGGTGAATTTGTTGCGTCCAAGTCATCTTTGCATCGCAAATAATTCAAATAAAACGAATCATAGATTCGCGAGTAATACTTCTTTTGAAGAAAAGAGGATAATAAACTTTAACCAACTCAAAAATATATTAACATGTCAAGTCCAAAGTTCTTATTATTTAATATTTTGCTAATAGTTAATATTAGCATTCTTACCGCTAATAGCACCGATGAAATTCGGAATGACAATTTTGACCCTCTTGACATTGGAGTGCTAGATATCTTTGATCTTAAACTTAATTTAAACCATAATCAAGCTTTTTTACATTTTTTAAAAGATAATCCGATCCAATTACAAGGAAAGTTATCATCCGTTGGGCTCATAGAGCATTGTTCGAATGCAAAGTTTGCAATCGGAGCAAAATTTGAGCGCAATTTTCTTATTGTCACTTTGTATAAAGAAGGAAAGTTATATCATAGAGATACAACATCAATTGTAAGTCTCGAAAAGCAGAAATTGAATAAATTTGGTCCTCCGTTTAAGGTGGTAAAAACTTCTAATGGGTATTCAATCTCCGAATCCCAAATTCCAGTCGATGGTTATATTTATAATATCTTAGGTATTCGAAATGGCCAAATAATCAAGTCCATTCAGGGGAATTCTGTTGAAAAAATGAATATTTCACAGATAAATAAAATTATATATAGCGACTATTCTCAAACTTTAAATTTTGAATTTTGGGATCCAATAAAAAACACAAATGTAAGCGCAAATTTTGTTCAACAATCGGTTGTAATATCACAATGGAATGAAATTCTAACCCATTATGATATTATCACTATTTTTAAAGAAATTTACCAATGTATAAATAAATCATTAAGTAAATATGATGTAATTTGCCAACCTGAGGTAAAAACGTATTTAGTATCCCAAAAAATTGCTCCTACGTTTACTTCAGTTTATTGTAAATCGCCGGATCAAATTGCAATTCATGAATCAAAAATGCATCCTGTTTCCTTATTTTCAGTTCAAACAAAAGAAAATGGGTTGATGCTTGATTCAATTTTTAAACATGAAAAGTTTTATTATTCAAGAAAAAAGGAGAAAAAAAGTGAGATAGGGGATGCTGCACTATATACAACCCGTTACTATAACTATGATCAAAAAGAAAGTAGACTATCTGAAAATAGCTATGTTGATAATCAACTAATTCATGCAGTAAAGGATTTATCTGGTCCATTTTATAATAAGCCTGGGGTCATTGCCAATTATTTTGTTGCTGCTCGAGAATATGACTATGCGTCTAATTATTCAGCCGCATTAAATCAATATTATGCAGCTATGAGAAAAATAGACGATGTAATTTGCAGTGAGAAAACCAAGATGAACGCAAAGAGAATAACATGTTCTCGAATTTCATTTTGCACAATGAAACAAAACCAGCCAATTTTATCAAGTTTGATGAAATTATCTTCCGATTGTATCGATATTGCATTAGAAAGCAATACCCTTGATGATGGAGATGAAAATTTTTATAAGTTTTCCAAGGACATTGAAGAAACTTGTGTAGACGTCGAAAATAAGTTGGCGGAACAAAAACGGAAGAATACATGGAATGCTATTGGTTCAATCGCAAATTTGGCAGCAGGCGCCCTCTCATTAAAATATGATGTCACTGGCACAACAGCCTTATCATTTTACAACAATCACCTTGCCTTAAGGGAGCAAAATTTTCAATTTAATATTTCTACTAATCAAATCCTGACAGACATTACTTCAAGTATGAATATTAACTTACCAAAAGAATTAATAGATGACGAAAACAATCCTTATGAGGTTATGGCCTCTTTGTACATAAATGAAGCAATCTTAGCCGCTGATGATAAGGAAAAAGTCCTTGAGAAAATTAAGACATTTTTTCAAAATGATTCAAAACTGAAAGGTCGTAAGGAAATCATTGAAGCAATAGACCAAACTTACAATTATTTTAAATTGACGGGGAAATTAGATCACCTAAAATTGATTGAAAAATTAGCAACACTTGAAATTAGTGTTTATCGTTTTGAGAAAAGAGGACTCCAAGTACCCGATTTGATAAAACCTTAATTTGAAAAAACCAATAAAATGAAAGCTGTTAAATACTTATATGTATTTTTGATTTTTGAGGCTAATATATCAGCTTTAGAAGGCCAGTCTATTCCTTGTCCAGAGGCAGAAAATCTGAAAAAAGAAATAGATGAGTTAGACAGAAAATTCGATCGCGAATTAAAAGAGTTTGAAAGCGGATTGTACTGCAGTGAATGCAAATGGCCGAAATCAAGGATTGAAGCTGGTGGGGAAAATTTTGAAGAGCATCTAAAAAATGTAGGAGGACGTATAGTTCCTGCTCCTCCTGAAGTAATAAACGCAAAAAAGAAAGAGCATACAGATAAAAAAAATAAAAAGTTAGGTGAATTGGGTTACTCAAAAAGTAAATGCGAAGCAGCAGAAGCAGAGCGCTTAAGGAAAGAAAAAGAAAGGAAAGAATATGAAGCAAAACAGAGGGCGGAAGAGGCTGAGCGCTTGAGGAAAGAGAATGAAGCAAAACAAAGGGCGGAAGCGGCCGAGCGCTCGAGGAGAGAAAATGAAGCAAAACTGAAGGCAGAAGAGGCCGAGCGCTTAAGGAAAGAAAATGAAGCAAAACAGAAGGCAGAAGCAGAAGCATATTTAAGAAATTTGGAGCAGAAAAGTGAACAACTCAGACTAGAAAATGAACGCTTAAAACAAGATTTTTTCAATAACCTTAATTCGTCTTTATCTGATTTTGCTAGTCAAAGGGCGAATGAAACCAAACAGCAAATAGACAGTTGGGCTGCTGATTTAATGAAGTATAAAAATAAAGTAATAGGATCAGTTAAGGATATATACAATACATCTTCAGATGCAGTTACACCAAACGCAAAAGAAGCCTCCAAGAAAATATTTGAATATGTTGATCTTGATGGTGAAAAAGAAACATTTGACGAATTAGCTTCAAAAGCCAGCCTACTGAAAGATGTTTGGGATGGAAATATTTCAGAAAACATCGATAAACTTGTTGAAATAAGTGGAGCCAACAAGGTCCTAAAATTTGGTCAATGGGAGAATATTAAAGCAATCTATAAGAGTGGTATGGATTTAGTAGATGATACAATAGGACTATTAGATGAAATTAGAAAAAACGGATTAACTCCGGAAGTTGAAAAAAGAGCAAATGAAATTTTGAAAGGCTATCTCCCTGGACTATTTGGAAATACAATTTCAAATTATTCAAAATAACTACATATGAAAAACAATAGACCAATTGCAATTATCATAATATTTTCAATTTTTGGAATTGGTATATGTGATTTATTTAGTCAGTCATCAGAAAAAAAGTTAATATTAATTGAATTAGATAAAAAGATTCACTTATCAGGATATTTAAATATTTTTCAAGACTCTTTTATTGTTGTACCTGCGAATGGGGGACTTTACTCAGTTAATCCCCCTTTTTGGATAATGCCGCCTGATACAAATTTTGTTATACTTAATTTTCAGGAACGTAGGGACAAGCGTGATGTATTTTTCTCTTTATATGATTTTTCAAATGATAAATTCTCGTTATTTTGGAATTATTCTGAAAATGACTCAGTTTACTCTACAAAGTTATTAACAATTGATAGCTGCTATTGCTATATTAAACATGAAAAACAAAGAATTTTTATTTTTGGTCAAAAA
>CAINVS010000652.1 GCA_903854205.1 uncultured Bacteroidota bacterium
AAATCCTGAATGCCTGATTGAAAATAGCCTACAACTTTAAGTTGAACCCTTTCACCGGTAGGAGTTGTTATCTGTACCACATCACCAACTTCAGCCATCATCTTTTCTGCAGCAAGTTTACCCAGAATAATGCTGTTCGGAATTGTTTTAATATCAGTAGGATTTCCACCGCTGACATAGTCGGCAAAGCGATAAAGCCGCAATTCTTCATCTACGTCTACGCCATTTATAACACCGGCAATGTCGATAGCACCGATATTGTAGAATACTTGAGTGGATATTTTGGGAGCAATTCCCAAAACACGATCATCAGTCTTCAATGCTTTCATTATAGCGGCATTGTCATAAATTTTTGGCTGTTCAGCACCTGGTTTTATTGAGCGGATAAAATGTGTCGAATTTTTGAGACTTTCAGCAGTTTCTATCGGTTGCTTATCACTAGCTTTCAGCTCATTATAAAGACGGATATGAGGTGTTCTATTTAGGATCAACCCATCGAGCAGATCGTTTAGACCATTCATAAAACAAAGAAGTGTAATAAACATTGTGATACCAAACATTACACCTCCTGCTGCAACTATTGTCTGTTTTCGTCTTGAAAACAGCAAGGCGGTCGCTATTTGGAATAAGAGATTTGTTCTCATGGTTTTGGCAGTATTAACTCGTCGTTTTCACTGAAACCGCTGAGTATTTCCACTTTCTGATAATCTTTTAGCCCAATTTGTACTTTGACAGTTTCTCCGTTTTTCTTGGTTAAATACAAATCATCTTTAAGGTATTTTCTTGGAACAGTAAGGGCATTGTCTTTTTTTCTAATCATGATATTAGCTTCTACCGTCAGATTTGGGTAAAGCAAAGGAAGATTGCCCATAAACTCAGCTTCAACAGTAAAAGACTTGGAGCGTTCGTTCATAATTGGCAAAATGCGTTTCAATACAGCTTCAAAAGTTTCGTTTTTATGGCTATCCATATTTACAAATACTTTTTGTCCTTCTTTGACCATAGCAATATCATACTCATCAATTAGCATTTCAATAACAAAGCGTTCACTGTCACCAATAATAGCGAGCGGAATTTGTACGGAAGCGAACTCTCCCAGTTCTGACAGCAGTGAATATACTTTTCCTTTTATCTGACTTTTAACAACAAATTCAGATTCAACAGATTCTGAAATTAATAAAGTGTTTTTTGATTGTCTCGATGCGATATCCAATTGTCTTTTCAAATCATTGTAGCGCAAAAGTGTTGATTCATAAAGATTTTTGGAGCTCCAATAAGACAGTTCCCTTTGTTCAAATTCTACTTTTGTTCCAATTTGTTGTGACCAGAGATTTCTTTGTCTGATTAATAAAACAGAATCGTTCTCCATTTTATTTTTAGCATTCTCCACATTCAGCAGGAGATCATCGAGCCGACTCTGATTTGCCCTCAGGTCATTAAGTTCAGCACCAATCTTTGCTTGTTCTCTGTTCAATTTTGCCGTGCTGTTGTAAATACGGAAAAGCGGTGTTCCCACATTGACAGAATCTCCCTCTTCAACATAGATTTCCATCAGGGTACCATTGACACCCGGAAAAACCTTATATTGATTTTTGCTTTTTACAAAACCTGAGGCATAAACAGATTCAGTGATTATACCTTTTTGAGGTTTTATAGATTCCTGCTTGTTTTGACAGGAAAAAAATGCTAAAACCATCAATATTTGAAAATATTTATTCATTAGGTTTAATTGCTTAAAATCAAAAAATTATTAAGAAAATAATTTTAAGACGATTTAGTTTTGTCTTCTTCATTCTTAGGCATTTTTAGCGGAATTTTCTTTTTGAGGGCTAAAATCCTGTTTGTTTCAGGACTGTTTATTATCTCACCAAGATGATTGATAAACAAGGTTTCTTTTCCTTTTATCACTTCCGCCCTGCCCTCTCTGAAATGCCCTGCAAAATCGAAATCGAAAGAAATTACTTCATTACCTTCTATATCGATATAACCCCATTTATCCCATTTTTTAACTGCGGCCAAATTTTCACTGAAATCGAAAACGGCCAAATATTTAGGTGATATAATCACATTGTTTGTTTTTTTGTCGTAAAAACCCCAACGATTCACAGCTTTGTCTTGAAAACGCTCAACCGATTCCAGATAGCCGAGCAGTCGGATCATGTGTTCAATATGCTCATACTCATTAAAATTGATTTTCTGAATGGCTTTCAGTAAAATATCGGCTGACTTTGTATAGCGTTGCTGCTTATAAACAGTCATTGCCTGCTGCATAGCATCTTCCCGCTGCTGTTCTCTGCGGCAAAGCTCAATTTTCTGTTTGATATGTACAGAGTCAGGACTAAATGCTTCTTCATGAAATTCCAATGCCAATAAATATTCCTTTTCTGCATTTTGCCAATCAAGTTTCAAAAAAAAGGCCTCAGCATTTTGAAAATGCTGATCAAAAGGAAGTTTCAGGATTTTTAGTTCCTCTGCCTTGAGCAAAGCATCTACCTCTTTGTAGATTTTACTGATTAGGGCATCATTTCGAAGGCTTAAGGCCTCCTTGCAATTAAACCAAGCAGTTTGGAAATCACCGAATTGGTAGGCATCCTGGGCAGCTTTTGAAAAGAGTCTGAAATCTATCTCTCTGATACAGAGTGCAATCTTTGTTTCGAGCTGTTCCTTTGTCGGCACAAAACCCAAGCGCCATTGACTCAAAGTTTCGCGGAAGAGCGGCAGCGCAGATCGCAGTTTTTCCGGTTGATCCTCCCAATGTTCAAAATAACTTTCCGCTTCGGCCAATTTTGCTCTGAAATTAGCTTCCTGCTGCAATTTTTCAGTCTTAATTTTTTGAACTTTACTGTTTATTTCAATTATAATCTGTTGAAACAATTCCTGTTTAACATCAGCTGTATCGTAAATTGGCAGTCCTGCGCGGGGTAGTACTTCCAACTCTTTATAAATTGTGTCTTCCCACCAACAGGTATCCAAAATGATTGGCAGCATTAAAATTTTATTGTTATTATGATTATTGATAAGGGCTCTGATTGTCTTGCCTGTAAAATGTAGCGAACGAATAGAATTATCGCTTAAAAGCGGTAAAACAATATCTGAAAGAGCTATAAGTTCTTCAATATTTGTCTGAGTATCCTCATTAAAATCAGACAACTCCAACCAAACTTTATTTAAAACATAGCCACTGTTTAATGCGTCAATTTTTGACAAATGTGCAAAAAGTTCAGTAAACCTCTGAGAGTCTGAGCTATGGTAAAGAATAAAAAAATTGATAATATAAGTGGACTTGGTCTGCATATTATTTTTTCAAATTTTGCCTCATTTTTCTAGCAGTTTGAGTTGAACCGTCATGGCTCCAGCCCGGTGGCAGGAAAATATATTTCAATTTATTGCCAATTCCAGGAGCCCTTCTTAGGTCCCGGAACAAGGATTTAAATTCGTGAGTTGCTATAACCAATGGATTATAAGTATGTATATTGGTTGTGATGCCATACACGACGGGCTCTTCGTCTTTTTCTTCTGCAAAGGTTCCGAACAGTCTGTCCCAAATTATTAATGTACCTGCATGATTGCGATCCAGATAACGTACATTGGAGGCATGATGTACCCTGTGATGTGAGGGTGTGTTTAATATCAGTTCAATGATAGTTGGAAATTTTTTGATAAATTTTGTATGTACCCAGAATTGAAAAAGCAGGTTGATACTGATCTGTGTCAACACCATCAGGGGCGGAAATCCCAAAAACGGCAACCAAAGAAAGAAAATGTATTTGTAGAAAATCTCTGTCCAGCTCTGACGCAATGCGGTACTCAGGTTATAAGTTTCGGAAGAATGGTGATTGACATGTGCTGCCCATAGTATTCTCACTTCATGAGAAAGACGATGATGCCAATAAAAGGTAAAATCATCCAAAAAGAACAGCAAAACCCATCCCAAAACTGTCCAGGACAGTTCCTCTTTAAAGAAACCGTAAGTGGTAAAAAGCCAGGTAAAAGCCACGAAAGCAAGGGATTTAGAAATGATATCGGAAAAAATCGATCCGATTCCCATGCTGATACTCGCCATAGAATCCTTGAAAATATAGTAGCCTTTACGCTCTTTATAATTGAGGTAAACCTCAATGCCAATGAGCAAAAGGAAAAAAGGAATGGCAAAGATGATCGGATTTTTAAAATCGACCAAAATTGGTTTTAAAAATTCCCACATAGTAAAGGGTTATTTAGTTAAGTATAAAAAAAACAGCTCGTTAAATCAACTGAAAAGGTAAGATTTTTTTGTGATTTTCCAATTGCTTCTTTTTAAAATCTGATATCTATCATTGTATTTGACAAAAAAAATCCGAACAGAAAACTGTCCGGATCTATATCATCAAAATAAGGCGTTTATTTATGACTAGTGATTAAAATCGTTTTTTTTACAGGGATAAGCCAGTTAAATTTATCGGGCTGAATGCCTTTTTTGTAGTCTTCCAATACTTTTTTAATCATTGGGCCTACTTTACGGCCTTCCAATGGAGGCAAAGTATAGATTTCGTCTTTATAGCTAAATTCTGAAACATGAGAAAGAACAGCAGCAGTACCGGTACCAAACATTTCTTTCAATTCACCGCTTTTATTAGCCTCAATTACTTCGTGGATACTTATTGGACGTTCTTCAATTTTAAGACCAATATCGCGAATGAGATGAAGAATGCTGTCTCTTGTAATTCCGGCTAAGATTGTATCTGTCAGATTAGGAGTAACGACAGTGTCACCAATAACACACATGATATTCATAGTGCCGCATTCCTGCAAATATTTGAATTCAATTCCGTCTAGCCATAAAATTTGATCAAATCCCTTTTCCTTAGCCTGTGCAGCAGGTGCAAGCGTAGCGCCATAGTTGCCGGCAGCTTTTGCAAAACCTACACCTCCGGGAAATGCCCGTACATATTTTTCGGAAACTAAAAGTCGGATAGGTTTAGGATAGTAAGGACCTACTGGACTTGTCATGATAACAAATCTGTAGTTATCGCTTGCTTTTACACCCAAAGTTGCATCAATAGCGAACATGTGGGGACGGATATAAAGTGCACTGCCTTCAGATTCCGGAATCCAAGCTCTGTCTATATCAAGCAAATAATTTAAAGCATTCATAAAGATCTCATCAGGTATTGGCTGCATTGCCATACGAACAGCTGAGCGGTTAATACGCTCAATGTGCATTTCCGGACGGAAAAGCAGCGGCACTCCGGTTTTGGCATCCTTGTTGGCTTTCATGCCCTCAAATATTGCCTGTCCGTAATGAAGGGCCATGATAGCCGGGCTCATTAACATTGGGCCAAAGGGCACAATACGGCAATCTGTCCATTCTCCATCTATATAATCGGCAACGAACATGTGGTCGGAGATATTTCGCCCAAATACCAAATTACTGAAGTCTACTTCAGAAATCCTCGATTTTTCGACGAGTTCTACGCTAATAGGGTATTTCATAAAAAAATATTTAGGATGTTAATGATAAATTCTTTGACAGGTTGAAGGAAAAAACCGTAATTTGTAAGTGGAATTGTACTCCTGCACTTCTTCTTTTACAGCCCTTACTTTAATATAACTGTCAGTCGAATTGTTTTCATTTTTACATTTAAAACCAATTTTTTATTTGAATTGGTGCAGCAAAAGTAAGAAATATTTTGTGAAAAATATAATTTCTAAGCTAAAATAGAATTTTTAACAAATATTTAGTAACTATAAAGAATAAAATTTCGAACTGAAATTTTTGTTACCTTTGACACAAATTTCTGATTCTCTTTGATTTTACAAAATTTAATATTGAGTTATAGGATTTTATAAAAGTGACATTTGCCATATAACAAAAAATAAAACCATATAATTATGTCTTTTCGAATCGCCTTTTTTGAAACACCTATATATCAGTCTGCCAATTTAATAACAGCCGATAATCATATCTTCGGACTTAACAAAAAGGGTATAACAATTGTTTGCTCAGACTTTGAAACTGCTGAAAATAAGGAATTTTTGTCGAAGATTCTTTTAGCTGTTAATTCTGATTTATTACATGATGCAGCTATATGCGATGTTTCAATTTCTAACACTCCGCATTGGGCTGAATTGCTCAGAAAAACCAACTGCAGCAAGGCCATTTTCTTCGGTGTTTCTCCGGAAGAAATGGGCCTTCATATTAAAATCCCGCAGTATGCATTGATAAAATGGCAGCACTGTGTTTATCTGTTGGCAGGCAGTTTGAATGAAATAAGAGAGGATAAAATTAAAAAATCACAGCTTTGGAGAGAGCTGCAGCTGATGTTTGCAAAGTAATCAATTATTTTTTGAGCAGCATTTTAATGCCCTCCATCTCGAGCAGGAGCTCGTCCGTTTTGAGGTGATAGATATTCCAAAGTTCTGTCCCACCACCGCTAAGGACGAAAAGTCCGGTTTTGGTACTGTTTACGCCCCAACTGCCTTCTCCTTCTTTTTTATCGTTGGTATAAAAATAGAGTTTACCGTTTTTGTTAAGTTCCATATATCGGCTAAAGCTCTCATTATTGGGCAATTCAGAACCTTCAACTTCCATTATTTTCCATTTTCCGGTCAAAAGTGCTTCATGCGAAGCAGAAAGCGGAGCAACATATCGGGTAAAACTCATCAGTTTTCCATTATCCATAAAGCTCAAACGGTCTTTTTCCAATTCAGTAAAAATCCAATCTTTGGGTTTTGATATTGAGTCGGCTCTAATACTCAGCCCGTCCAGATTTTTTCTGAATTTCCAATTGAATTGCTGTGTTTCTCGGGCAACTTTTACACTCAATTTTCCCGCCGCCATAATATCCAAAGTCAAATTTACATTTGCAGGAATTGGCCCATTATCAATTGATACCAAAAGCCAGGTACCTGTGATGTCGCTTCTGCTACAGCGTACTGTATTGACATGTTTTCCATCTTCCAAGTTGCCGTTATAGCGTGTAAGGTAGAGATTTGAATAGCCAACTGTGTCAAATATTGATAGGTTGAAAGAGTCGATATATTTTATTTGCCATGCTTCCAGGCTGTTGCCATCCGATTTAATAAGGAGTTCCCGTTTTCCTTCCAATGCTTTCCACTCTGCTTCTTTAACATTCAGCTGATTATGCATCATCAACTTTGTTTCTTGAAATTCAAGAAACATATTTACTCCATCTTCCAATTTTAATGTATCCATACGATCTACTCTCCAAGTGCCTTTCAGCAATGCGCTCCAACCCGGTAATAGCGGCTGCGCCTGTAATTCGATAGATATTGCAATTAAGATAAAAAGGAATGATATGATTTTCATAAAAAAATAGATTGTCAGATTAAAGAACTCTCTGCACTTGTGGAACTCTGCACCGCCTCTGTTCAGAAGGCAGATTGACAGAAAAAACGAATTTATTAACAAATGAAAATATACTAATTAAAATTTAACGATTTCTGCCGCCCTGGTTGCCAGCCCCACCTGTATCTCCGCCGCTGCGATTTTCCAATCGGCTAGCTCTTGGTTTTTTAACGGTAGTTTTACCGAAATTATAGGAAAGGCGAAGATTCAACACCCGGTTTTCCCATTTACTTTCGGAATATCCGCTGGTAAATGGCGTATTGGTATAGGTTTTCCAAATATTGACAAAAAATGGATTATTCAAAGAAAGTGTCAGTTTCAGTTTCTTTTTCAGGAAATCCTGCGTGAGGGAAGTCCAATGCCACATATTAGGAATGGTGCGGCCCTGAATTTCGCGTGCTGCATACCAGGTATGAAATCCGATATTGAAAGACAATCCAAACTTAAATCGCATATTCAGATACATACTGGCATTGCCGCCAAGGCTGGAATAGCTCAATTTACTGTCAATTTTATCTGCATTATATTTCATATAATATCCGCTCACAGAAGAGTTGATCGACCACCATTTTGCCAGATTGAAATTGCCGTTCAGGTCAAAACCCAGTGTAGAACTCATGCCCAGATTTTGAGGAGAAGAATTGAGAATTCCATTATTTGGCGAAATATTGGTAATCCATTGTGTTTCCCCTGTACTTAAATTGCCATAAACACCCATTGTGATAGACTGTTTACCGGCATAAAGTGCATAATTGGCGCCAATGTTATTGGTATAGGTAGGTCTTAAATAAGGATTGCCGGAAGAGAGAAAACGCGGATCGTCATAATCTGGAAAAGGATTTACATCCCAAATCCAAGGTCGGCTGACCCTTCTGCCAAATTCAAAATTCATTTGCTGCGTTTCGGAAATTTCATAAGCAACATTAACTGTAGGGAAAAATCCAAAATAATCCCATGGATAGGCCGTTTGCGTATTTTCAAGATAAGGACGGACATAGGCATATTCCACCCTCAGGCCATATTCGGCCGACCATTTTTTGTTCCATTTATGGCTAAAAGTCCCATAAACTGCCTGAATCTGCTGTGTATAGTCAAAAATATTGCTACGGCCGGTATCATTGGCCACCACTGTATTGATAGTGTCGTAGTATTGGTAAAGAAAATCATTGCGGTCTTTTTTCCAGGTAAATTGATAGCCGGTCTGTAATTTCATTTCTTTCCTGGTCATGGGGTGGGTATAATCCACCTTGGCAGTCAGGGTACTGTTTGTCAAATTTGTACGGGTTTTCTGATTGTCCTGAAAAACATTGATCAAATCTCCGTTTGCGCGATAATGATTGTTCAAAAAATCAATTCTGTTATTGGTTCTGCTGTCATTGTACTGTACATCGAATACCAATTCTCTGTTTTCGCCCATCATGCCCAATTTGTCAAGATTTGGCGCGCCGGTTGAATCTTTTTCCGGAAAAATAATAGAGTAAATAGCATTGTAATTTATACCATTACTGTTGTTGTTATTGGTATTGGTTCTTTTGTCAAAACCACTCATGATTGAGTCTGCGTCAAAATTATCATACCTGATATCGCCGGTGGATCCCCCACGACTGGGGTTGGCATTCATCTGCAGCGAAAGCGTATTTGTTTCATTGATATATATATCCGTTCCCAAACGGCCCCAGATAGATTGGTTATTATTAAAATTATCATTGTAGGTATTAAAATAATAAGCAGAATCGGGTAAAATATTGTATCGATAACTTTCAGAAAAACTGAAAGAATTTCTATCATTCAAATTGATATTTGAAAAAATATTGATTTTTCTGGATTTGTAGTTCAAAGCCAGGCCACCGTTGTATTTATTGAACCAGGGCCCCTGAGGATCAACCTTTCTGAACGCCAAGGCATTTGTACCGATACCGCCATTTAAGGAACCGGTGAAACCCTGCAGATTATTTTTCTTCAATACTATATTAATAATGCTGCTTCCACCGCCATCGGGGGCATTTTTGGCAGAAGGATTGGTCATGATTTCGATACTTCGAATGGTATTTGCAGGAATTTGGCGCAGAATTGCCGCCTGATTGTCACCGCTGAGTCCGGTAGGTTTGCCATTAATAAATACTGTGACAGATTTTCCTCTTACTTTGACAGCTTCATCTTTGTCTACTTCAACTCCTGGTGTGCCTCTTAAAACCTCGGTCGCATTTTCTGCATCTGACAGCGCACTTTTTTCCACATTAAAAACACGTTTATCCAAACCGAGCTGCATCAAAGATTTTTCAGCCTTCACTACAACTTCTGCCTGCATTTTTGCATCCGTGATTAAGGAAATTTTACCCAGATTTTTGAAAGGGGCCTCAGCAGAGATATTGATACTGTCAATTCTTTTGGTGATATATCCTACAAAGTCGATTTTTACATAATAGGCACCCGGATTGATTTTGCTGATGCTAAAATCTCCATCGAGGTCGGTGATGACACCTGTGATGAGTGAATCGGAAAGATTATACAATGCCACCGCTGCAAATTCGAGCGGTTTTTTACTTTCGGCGTCCGAGATATTGCCTTTTATTGTGCCCGTAACAGGCATATTCATGGGCATTTGAGCAAAGCTGACAGTAGTTCTAAGGAAAATAACTGTTAAAAAAAGAAAAAGTTGAAAAGACTTCATATTTGATTACTTTGGTGGGATCAGGATATTCGATTTGGCTTAAAGAATAATCATAATTAGTGTTTTTACATTGGTTACAGATGCAAGTAAGAAAAAAAATTGCACAAGACAGATTCTCTTCGACCAATGCGGAGTAATCATGGATAAAGAATCTATATAGCCTGAGTTTAGTTTGGATAATGTATTATATTTGTACGAAATTTCATAATAACATTCATTGACTATATTTATGAGCAGAAGGAGTTTTTTAAAAATTTTGGGAATTGGCGGACTTGCAGGATTTGCAAAATCGGCCTTTGGATTCCCGACAGCAACAGATAAAGCGCCTAATTTTGACAATAAAGGCAAGGCTATTGTCATTTCTACCTGGAATCATGGACTTGCGGCGAATAAAGAAGCCTGGACTATACTTAAAGATGGCGGAAAAGCTTTGGATGCAGTGGAAAAAGGCGTTCGAGATTCAGAATCCGATCCTGAAAATACAACTGTTGGATTAGGCGGAACTCCTGATAGAGACGGCAATGTAACACTCGATGCCTGTATAATGGACGAGAACGGCAGAGCAGGATCTGTCGCTTTTTTACAGCATATCGAAAATCCAATTTCAGTAGCCCGCATGGTGATGGATAAAACTCCGCATGTAATGCTTGTTGGAGATGGAGCCTTACGTTTTGCTTTGGAAAATGGATTTAAAAAGACCAACCTGCTTACAGAAGCTTCAAAAAAACGTTGGGAAGAATGGAAAAAAACTGCCAAATACGAGACGCCTATTAATATCGAAAACCACGATACAATCGGTATGTTGGCTATAGATAAGGATGGTAATATTTCAGGAGCCTGTACTACCAGCGGATTAGGCTATAAAATGCACGGCAGAGTAGGTGATTCTCCAATCATCGGTGCCGGTTTATATGTCGATAATGAAGTGGGCGGAGCTGTCGCGACAGGTCTTGGTGAGTTGGTTATGCGTACCTGCGGTAGTTTTCTGGTGGTGGAAAATATGCGACGCGGTATGTCGCCCGAAAAGGCATGCAAGGCAGCAGTAGAGCGTATTATTGCCAAACATAAATCTGTTGAAGATATGCAGGTAGGTTTTTTGGCACTGAGAAAAGACGGAAAATATGGAGGATACAGTATTCATGACGGATTTGACTATGCGCTGACTTATGAGGGATATCATGGGATGACGAAGACTGCGTTTATGGTGAAATAATCTAAAATGATGTGCGGCTGAGAACATCACGCCTAAGGCCGATACAAGTTGTGAGGATTTTATTTAATCTAAACTGGTACCTACTTGGGAATTAAACAATTTGCTAAGACCAAATGTGCAAGCTGGTTTTAAAACCTTTTTGGGGTGACCTCTTTACGGTAAATATGAAAGAAAAAATATGAGATTGCTCACAATTATAATCATTTGCTTGTCAACTTCCTGTACGCCAAGTTTTAACAGGCTGCTTATTTACGAGGAAACTGAACAAATTGGTAAAATAGGTCTGCTTGTAGAATTTCCGGAAGCCTTTGCAAAAAATGATACAATGAGCAGTCTCTATGCCAAATATGGCTACGAAGAACGTGCTGCAAGAATTGCTGAGGATAAGAGAAAACAGGAAATTTGGACCAAAACAGCCTTTTTGGAAAAATTCAATTATTGTAAAGTCTACTACAGTTTTGAAAAAAATGAAACTGATCTGCCGCATTATCTGGTGATATTTTATGAAATGCAAGTACCTGTTATATCTGGAGAAAAACAGTATGTTGAAAAGGTTTTGGCAATGAAAATTATTTCAAATGACAGTCTAAAGCCAATTGCGGCATTATTTCAATCAGTTTATTATGCCAACAGTTATGGATATACACTTCAAAATTATCGAAACCTCGTATCTCAGCTTCAAAAAAGATTGGAAAAATATGAAAGAGATAGAGATAAGATGTTAAAAAAAGTAGCCGGTGATCAGGCACCAAAAAGAGAAGATTAGAATTTATCAACCTTACTGGATTTAACCGCAAAGAGCTCAAAGTTTTTTATAGAGCTCGCATAGCTCGGTTCGCAAAGAACACAAAGTGATGTACTGGTGTTTTAAGTTATCTTTTTAAGATTTCAAGTTTAATGAAGCTAAAAAGAAAAACAAAAATAGCGAAGGAAAGACTTTAGTCTTCCGTAGCAAAACTTTGTATGCGCTGGCTTTAGCCTGCGTTTGTCTAATTTAACCTGAAACCATTCTCAAATTAAAGAGCTCTCTCCGTTCGGTTCTCAAATTAATTATCAAATTAAAAATATATGATTTCTATAGCAATACATGGCGGCGCGGGTACAATTCTCCGCAGTAGCATGACCCCCGAAAAAGAACAGGCTTATAAAGAAGCCTTGCAGGCAGCACTCAACATTGGTTACAGCATTCTGGAAATGGGTGGAACTTCCCTCGATGCAGTTGAACAGGCAATCCGCAGCCTTGAAGACTGTCCGCTGTTTAATGCAGGCAGAGGATCAGTTTTTACTGCCGACGGAACTCACGAAATGGATGCCTCAATTATGGACGGGAAAACATTGGAGGCCGGTGCTGTAGCAGGTGTTCATGGTGTTAAAAATCCGGTTTCTCTGGCAAGACTGGTCATGGAAAAATCGGGTCATGTAATGTTGGCCGCAAAAGGTGCAGTTGACTTTGCTAGAGAGATGGACTGTGAATTCCGTGATGCGGAATATTTTTATGATGAATTCCGTTTCAAACAGTGGCAGGAAGTAAAGGGAAGCGACACCTTTCAGTTGGATCATGCGGCCAAGAAGGATGAAAAATTCGGTACTGTAGGTGCTGTAGCGCTCGATAAAGCCGGTAATCTGGCAGCAGCCACTTCTACCGGAGGTATGACCAATAAACGATTTGGCCGAATAGGCGACAGTCCTGTCATCGGTTCAGGTACTTATGCCAACAACAATACCTGTGCGGTTTCCTGCACGGGAAGCGGCGAGTTTTTTCTTAGATCAGTTGTGGCATACGATGTATCCTGTCTGATGGAATATAAAGGACTTTCACTTGCTGATGCTACCAAAGAAACTATTCAAAAAAGACTGCTGAATATCGGCGGAGACGGCGGACTGATTGCTGTAGATGCTAAAGGGAATATTTCTTTGGAATTTAATACAGAAGGGATGTACCGTGCCTGTAAAAATTCAAAGGGACTGGAAGAAATCAGCATTTATGAAGCATAAACGAGAATCTTATTTCGTTTCTTCACACGATTATTTGACATACTCATACTTTTCTGATGATCTGATAATCTGTCTTCTGATAATCTAATATTACAATGATTTATACTCAACTAAAAGAAAAATACGCTGCAGAATTGGCAAAATCTATTGCTGCATTCAATTTAATTAGCATAGTCAGGCTTGGACTTGTCATTGTATTTTTGATTGTCGGATATTATTATCTCGTCAATTATAATGCTGTTTGGCTTTTTGTCGGATTGGCAATCGCGGCAGTTTTTGCAGTACTCGTTTATTTTCATGATAAAATTCGTCGCAAAAGAGATCTGGAAACTGCGCTCTTAAATCTGAACAAAGAAGAAGAATCCTTTGTAAAAAGGGAGTCTTTACCTTTTGAAAACGGCATTGAATTTTCGGAAGATAACCATCCTTATGCTTACGATATTGATATTTTCGGACAAAGTTCTCTTTTTCAGAATTTGAATCGCTGCGGCACAGTTCCCGGAAAAGCAAAGTTGGCTAGTTGGCTGAAGGCTGCATTAAGCCCGGAGGAGATTCTGCAAAATCAGGAAGCAGTGGAAGAGCTTCGAAATAAGCTGGATTTCAGACAGAAATTATTGGCCGTTGCCCGTATGAATAAAGATTCAAAGGCGCTTTATGACAATATTTTGAAATGGGTAAAAATGAAAAATCCTGAATATTCGCCAATTGTCAGAATTTTATCATTTGTTATGCCGCTTGCGCTTTTTGGCGTTATTATCGCCTATTTTGCCGGAGGTTCGGAGTCTTTGTCAAATGTCATCACTTATCTGTTTTTGGCCAATTTGGGTATTCTTTATTCTCAGCTGAAAAAGATACAGCAGCAGATTGTCAGTGCCGATCGTGTGCGCGAGGTTATCCGTCAGTATGGTATGATCATTCATGAAATTGAAAAGGAAAGTTTCCAATCGGAAAAATTGAAGGCACTGCAGGCTAAATTACAAACAAGAGAGGGTTCCTCAGGTTTACAGTTGCAAAAATTGGCTTCATTGTTTAATAGTTTGGAGGCTATTCAAAATTTTCTGGGCGCAGTTATTTTTAACGGGCTATTCCTTTACCATCTGCATACTTTGTACGCACTCTTGAAATGGAAGAGAAAATATTCTGAAAAAATAAATGATTGGCTGGATGTTATTGCAGAATTGGAAGCATTGAACAGCTTTGCAGGATTAGCCTATAATAATCCTAATTTTGCTTTTCCCGAAATCAATTCAGAAAATAAAATTGTTTTTGAAGAATTGGGTCATCCGATGATAGATCCCAAAAAACGTGTTGATAACGATGTTGATTTCAGCAATAATCCGTTTATTTTGCTCACGGGATCCAATATGTCCGGCAAAAGTACATTCCTGCGCGCTCTTGGTGTAAATATGGTCCTCGCAGCTGCAGGTTCTGTTGTCTGTTCAAAAAAAGCAACGATTAATCCAATGCCACTTTATGTTTCCATGCGCCTTTCCGATTCATTGGCCGATAGTGAATCATATTTTTATGCAGAAATAAAACGTTTGCATGAGATTATGTCACATTTGAACGGACAAAGGGCATTTGTATTGTTAGATGAAATTTTGCGGGGTACCAATTCTGATGACAAAAGAAACGGAACTATCGGTGTGGTGAAGAAAATGGTAGAAAGAAATGCCGTCGGCGCAATCGCTACGCATGATTTAGAGGTCTGTCTTACGACAAATGAATATCCGAATTATCTCTGTAATAAATGCTTTGAGGTGGAGATTCTGAATGATAACCTTCATTTTGATTATAAGCTAAAAACAGGTGTTTCCAAAAATAAAAGTGCGACTTTTTTGATGGAGAAAATGGAAATAATTTGATGTGATGATTTACGGATATAAAAATGTGGCTATAAACTATCTTTTTCTGATAACCCAATAGTGGTCTAGTCCCCTATTAATCAGACAATATTAAAGATTATTCAAAGTGTCAAAAAATTGTTTAACACTTTTCCCCATAGTTTTAAGATTGTTTTTAAAAATATGTGAAGGAACTTCCTTCAGTGTTGATTGAAAAATTACTGGACGAAGCATGCCTTTCTTTGACCAACTTTCATGACTGCCTTCTGAATTCTTTTTTTCGAGCCCCCAAGCTATGAGTACTTTTCGAAAATCTTTAGTTTTTACTGATTCATTTGCCCCCATAATTATGCATATTCCACAATTCGTTTTACATTAAATGACTCAACACCTTTTTTAGACATTATATCAAATGGATTGTAATCAGGAGCGGTATATTTTGTGTTCGCTAATTGGTTCTTTTTCCACCCACGTTTTATTAAATCCTTAACAAGTGTATCTTCATTTTTAACGTAATCTATATAGAGAATTATCGTTTCTCTAAATGAATTAAGTGCAGTTTCTTCATCAGTGCCATAAGCATATAAATCAAATGAAGGAGAATATAATACAAAATCATCACCATCCCTAAATCCAATAAGTGTGATTTTGATTTCAAGTTTTTTACCTTTTTTGTATAAAATCCTATCTTTAAAATCCATTTTGGCCATGAATAAAAGTATTTACTTATTAAATTTTAAAATCTTATTTTACTATAAATATAGCCTATTTTAATGAAATAAGTTCAATTGGCAATATAAAACTTAAAAAAAATACAATTATACCTTAAAAAGTTTATTTCAACAAATCTTCCAATTTGCCCATTTTATCTGCAACAATTCTGCCCTTTTCGTCAAATTTTACGGTACAGGCCTCTACCTCTTTTGCATGTTCAAAAACCAAAATCCACTTTTCTGAAACAGCTCTATTGAGAAAATATTCTTTCTCAATCATCGTCTGCAGCGGACGGACATCATAGCCCATCACATAAGGCAGCGGCAGATGACTGGGTGAAGGAATTAGGTCGGCACAGTAAACCACTTTTTTGCCTTCAACCATTATATAAGGCAGCATCATCGCCTCGGTATGACCGTAGGCAAAAAGCAGACTAAAATTATTGAACCACATGGTCTGTGCATCATAAGGTGCAGCCTCCAAAAACTTAAGTACTCCTGCTTCCTGAAGCGGAACAAAATTTTCCTGTAAAAAGGAAGCTTTTTTCGCGATTATTGGGTTTCATTGCCCAGTCCCAATGAATTTTATTAGTCCAATAGCTAGCTTTAGGAAAAGTAGGAACATATTTCCCTTTTTTCATGGAAACAGCACCGCCTACATGGTCAAAATGCAGATGTGTCAGCAATACATCTGTAATATCTTCCGGGTTCAATCCAACATTTTTCAATGATTTCAACAAGCTGGATTCGCCATGCGGCTCATAATGCGAGAAAAATTTCTCGGACTGTTTACCACCAATACCTGTATCGATTAGAATATTTCTGTCTTCTGTCTGAACGAGCAGGCAACGCATTGCCCAGGTACAAAGATTTTTTTCATCCGGCTTTTCCAGTTTTTCCCACATGGTACGAGGAACAACGCCAAACATGGCCCCGCCATCGAGTTTAAAATATCCGGTATCTATTATTGTGAGTTTCATAAATCTTAGATTTGAGAAGTGAGATTTGAGATCAGAGATGTGAGATTTGAGTTGAAAAATCTCATGTCTATTGTCTCAAAAACTAGAAACCAATTTTCTTATCAGGTTCTGCTAATGATTTTTTCAGGGCGACCATACGGATTGCAGTGACGGCAGCTTCTATCCCTTTATTTCCATGAACGCCACCGGCACGGTCAATCGCCTGTTGCTGATCATTTGGTGTGAGTACGCCAAAGATAAAAGGTTTTCCTGTGGCGATACCCAATTGCTGCAAGGCAGTGGCAACCGACATATTGATATATTCATTATGAGAAGTCTCGCCTTTAATCACACAACCGATACAGATTACGGCATCCACTTTATGAGCATTGGCTAACATTCTTGCACCTACCGGCAACTCAAATGTGCCCGGAACCCAAACAGAATGTATATTTTTTTCAAGTGAGCCATGTTCGACCAAGGTATCAAAACAGCCCTTGTAAAGTGCCGATGTGATCTCCTCATTCCATTCGGCAGTAACAATACCGAAGCTCATTTCTTTTGCATCGGGCATCTGTTCTTTTTTATAATCTGATAGGTTTTTATCTGAGCTGCTCATGTAAGTTTCATTTAAATAGAAACGGACAAACAGGATTATTTGCCTGCCTGTCCGTAATGATGTTTTTAAGTAAAAAAATTACTAATCTTTTCCGCCTAAACGAACTATATCTTTTTCAACAGCCAATCGAGATGCTGCTTGTGGATAGTCTTTTTTGAGTCGCTGCAGCAATTTAACAGCTTCGGCATTGTTTTTCTTCACATCACTTTGCAGAAGAGCTGCTTTACGGAGATGAATCGGAGAAGTCACATCATTAGGATAATGATCTGCTGCCTGTAAATAAAATTTATAAGCTGCATCCATATCGTTCAATTCAGATTTTGCATCACCGATCATGCCATATACTTGGGCCTGCATCAAAGGATCTTTTCCTGAATAATTATTAAGATATTTTACAGCATCTTCAAATTTTCCGGTATGCAACAAAGCTGCGCCAGCCATGAAATATGCACGTTTTCCGGCGCTTGTGCCGCCATACTCTTTAATGAAGTCAAGTAAACCTGTAAAATTACCCTGCTGACCGGGAAGGTTGCGACCCGCTAATGCAAGGCTAAAAGAGTCTACACTGAAAAAGAATTCAGCACGGAAAATTTCCTCACCGGCTCTTTTTTCACGAGGCCCCTGATACATAAAGAAATAAGCATACAAGCCGCCGATAACGACTACAAGTAAGAGCAGAGCTCCATAGATGATGTTTTTATATTTTTCAAACGTACCAAGAGCTTTATTCTTGAATGCGTCTACATCAAACTCTTCAATCTGTACTTTTGTTGGTTCTTGTTGTTGATTTGACATTGCAGATTTGTTATTTATCGCTAAAATATAGGTTTTATCGGTATTTCAGTAGAAAATACAGTTATCTTATAAAAAGACGCCTGCAAAGATACACAAAGTTTTTATCTATCCGTTTTTTTTTAATAATTTTTACAATTTACAGAACTGCCTAAAGATTTTTAGGTTAAAGCTTGTGTATATATAGACGTGCTGTGTATTTTTACAGTTTTAGAAACATAAATGTCTTTATGAAATATTATTTTACTGTTTTTTATCTGTATTTTCTGTCTTTTATTGGCAGTACTGTCAGTCTTACTGCACAGACCTCAAATTTCTACCAGTTATCTGAAAACACAGTTATCAGTTTAATTACTTGTACTCCCGGCAATCAGGTTTACAATATATTTGGTCACAGTGCAATAAGAATTTTTGAACCTGAAACTAACAGAAACGAAGTTTATAACTATGGAACTTTCGATTTTGATCAGCCAAATTTCATTTGGAAATTTATTACAAGAACTGTACAGTATAAATTGAGTAAAGTCAGTTTTAAATATTTTATGAAGGAACTGCAGGCGGAACATAGG
>CAINVS010000653.1 GCA_903854205.1 uncultured Bacteroidota bacterium
CAAGCGTTTTTTTTCTTCTTTTTATAAAATCTTCGTTACCGTCCCCAAATTTGTAGAAACTGCTTTGCTTTACATATGAATAAAATTCTGAAAAATCCGCCTTAGGCATTGTATCAATTGAATATTGCTTTTGATCAAACTTCATACAAATTTCTTCATATTTCTTCTCTTTAAGTTTTGCATCTTCCAACTTTTCAAGATAAATATTTAGTTTTTTCTGCTGTTTCTTTATCGAGTGTGATTTTGCAATTTTTTGATCTATATTTCCGCCAAACAAAAAATTCTTATTTGTTATATAGTAAAAGTAAATACTTGAATTTTTCTCAATAATAAGGTTATAAACATTGAAATCAGTATATATCCTTACAGAGTCATTTATGTCATAATATTTTTTAAATGAATATAATTCATTACATTCTCCAAATTTTAAAGTCATTGTGTTGTCCTTAAAATTAGTTGTGACCTTAGTAACTAAGGTAAAATTTGAATAACAGGACAATAACTTGCCGCCACTAAGAAAATAATCAGTGCTTTGAGATTTTACTCCTGTTGCTAATATAACTGCAATAAATAATGTTAAGAAATTTTTCATTAGAACATTTTTTAAAAAGATTTGTAGAAATTATTACTCAGAATGAGCTATTTTGCCATTGCAAATAAGAAGACCCTGATTTTTGGTTAGATATTTAAAAGTAAGAGCGCTTCAGAAACCTCATTGGTAATCTCAACCAAATTTTTAACAGCAGTTTTACATTTTTCAATATCTGCAGCTGAATTTGTATCAAAATAATTTAGGTGGAAGATATCTTGTTCCAAAACCTTAATGCCAAATTGAATATAGGTTGCCTTAATTTTATGGGCTATAGCCTTAGTCTGTTCAAAATCACCAGCATCAAATGCAGCTTTTAAGTCTTTTACAGAATCAGGAATCTGACTGAGAAAAAGACCTATTATTTTATTCATAAACTCATCGGACCCGGCACTCAACTTTTTGAGCATATCCAGGTTATATAAATTGCGTTCGCTTTGATGCTCAATATCTTCATTAACCTTCATAGTAATCAATAATTTGAGATTTTTTGAAATAGTGTCCAATAATTGTGTTTCACTGTATGGTTTGAGCACATAATCGTTCATTCCCAATTCGAAACATCTTTCAATTTCTGTTTTAAGCGCATTTGCTGTAAGGGCTATTATTGGTGTCTTTATTTTTAGTGTCTTTCTAAGGTATTCAGTAGCCGAAAACCCATCCATTTCGGGCATTTGAAGGTCCATCAAAATTAAATCGACCTCATAAAGTTTTGGATTCTCAATAGCTTCTTTTCCATTCTTGGCTTCAAACACCGTAATTCCGTAAAAAGATAATAATGTATTAGCTACTAATAAGTTAATATCATTATCTTCCACTACTAATATTTTCAGATTATTAAGTATGTTATTTGAGTTATGTTCACCAATTGACATATCATTTTTTTGGTTATTTTTCTCAAAAGGAATTTGGATTGTAAAAGTTGTCCCAACATCTTTTTTACTGTTTACGCTTATAGATCCATGCATGAGATTTACCAACCCTTTTGTAATAGCCATCCCAAGACCAGTACCTCCATACTTTCTACCGAGAGAGGAATCTTCCTGACTGAATTTATCGAAAATTTTGCCAATGAAATCTTCACTCATACCAATTCCTGTATCTGAAATAATAATTTCGATTAACTGACTATTTTCATGCTCTTCAATTGGCCTTGCCAAAAGGGATACTTTTCCCTTTTCGGTAAATTTAAGCGAATTGCCGAGCAGATTAAGTAGCGACTGCCTCAGTCGGGTTTCATCGCCAATGAGCAACTCATTAATATCAGTAGAAACATTAAACTCCAGTTCCAACCCTTTTTCTTCAGCAATAGAAAAAAGTATTGAATGCAACTGTTTAACGACATTAATAAAGCTAAAAGTAGAGCTGTTCAGTTTGAATTCACCGGCAGTAATTTTTGTAAAATCGAGTATATTATTGATAAGCGAATGCAGGTGATCCCCAGATTGAGCAATATGTCTAACCAATTTCTGATCTTCAGGATTCAGATTACTTTTTCTCAGAATGTTGGACAAACCTGTAATTGCATGCAATGGCGTTCTGATTTCATGGCTCATATTGGCAATGAATTCTTCTTTTGCTTTATCTGATGCTTCTGCCCTAATTTTTGCATCATTCAACTGCAGCTCCTTTTCTTTCAACTGCGAAATGTTGTTGAAATAAAGATTTATCTGTTTTGTATCCTTTATCAGTAAGCAGTCAACAGTGTAGTAAGTGTTGTTATCCAATAGCAGTTCAAACTGTACTTCCGCTTTTTCATTTGAAAGCCGTTTAGTTACTACTTTCAAAAATTCATCCTTGGAAATCAATAAGTTTTCGAATACAAATGAGTGAATTTGCCCTGCTGAGTGGTTTTCAAGTACTATATTTCCATCTAAGTCAATCCTGATTACCGGATTTGGATTGAGCTCGGGGAATAATGCCATACTTTTAATCACCTCAGTCTTCTCTTCTCTTTCCAGAGCATTTTCAATAGCCGTTACAAAGGTATTGAGGATAGAGATTTCGGCTTCTGACCAAACCCTTTCTTGGCTGCAGTCATCAAAACCTACATATCCCCAGAAAATATCATCCCTAAAAATAGGTATGACTAGAAATGAAAGAATTTCCTGCGACTCGAGTATTTTTTTTAAGTAACTGCAATCATCCAAATCTTTTGTCAATTTTACATATGGCAATTTTTTAACTAAAATGTTCAGGAATTCGTCCAGTTCATTGATTGCCAAATTTTGCATTTCGGGATTATCTATCTGAGCTTCTGCTTTGCCGGAGTTCCATTCAAATCTTTGAGATGCTAAAACTCCCAAATTCGGATCATTTTTAATAGTGAACAGATAAGTTCTATCCACGCCCACTGCTTTACCCATCTCTTCGAGGGTTTTAGGTATCGAATCAAGTGGATGCAGGCTTTCATGCAGGGTATTGCTGGCCATTGAGATGGCCATCAGCATTTTTTCTCTTCTTATGAGTTCTTCTTCTGTTCTTTTTCTTTCAGTAATATCAATTTCAACGGCTATATATCCTATCAGTTCGTTATTTTGGTCGAAAATCGGCACAATATTCATATCTAACCAATACTCATTACCATATTTATCTACATTTAAAATCTCCACCTTAACTTCGAGATCATTATCTAAACAATACTTCAAGTGGTCTAAAGTATCGGGACTAGTTTTTGGAGATTGAAAAATCTTTGGAGAAATACCAATAAGCTCCTCCATTGAGTAACCTGTCAGTTTTAATAAACTGTCATTTACCCAAGTCATTTTTCTGAACTTGTCGGTTATAATTACACAGTTTGATGTCTTTTTGGCAACAAGTGATAACTTGTTAATCTCATTTTCGAATAACTTGCGTTCGGTAATATCCTGAAAAGATCCGTTTATATGAGTGATATTATCAGATTGGTCATATACCGGCTCTGCAACAACCGACACCCATTTTTCAGGTCTTGATGTATCGATAAAATTAAGTTTAAAATCTTTTTGAAAACTTTGTCGCTTGATGATTGCTTCATCAAAACTCTTCTCAATGTCTACTTTATCTTCGATGCAAAGTAGACTTAGCCAATTTTCAATTGGTCCATCGGTTTCATCCATAGATAAAATTCGATAGATTACAGCTGAAAAAGACCATTTTCCTGTTAATACATCAAATTCAAAGTTTCCAAAATGTGAGGCAGTCTGAACCTTAATGAGTTTGTCAGTCGTCGACTTAAGGTCTTTGGTTCTTAAATCAATTTCTGTCTCGAGTTGTTTATTGAATTCATCATTTCTTTTTTTGGCAATAGATAAGACATTTTTAAGTCTTAAAAGTGCATTATTTAATTTGCTTAATTCGTCATTGCCATTAGATTCGATAA
>CAINVS010000654.1 GCA_903854205.1 uncultured Bacteroidota bacterium
CGTTCAGGGCTAAAAAACGAGCTTCTAAATCTAAAAAACGAGCTTCTAAAGCTTCATCTTCCATTGCCTCTACTTCAGGACTCCTTTCTGTTACTCCATCATTCAGGGCTAAAAAACGAGCTTCTAATGCTTCATCTTCCAAAGGAACCTTTGTCTTTATTAGAGGAGCCATTTCAAGTGGACTCTTCTTAGATTTATTTTTTGATAAGGTATTATTAGCTACACTCCTGCCAATATTTTCCTTTGATTTGTCTCCATATTCTAAAGCCATAATAAATATATTTTAACGGATCCTAAGATTGAAAAAAGGTTAAATACAGCTTAAAACTAACCCAACTGCAAGCTATACTTTATTTTTTTTATTTAGAAAGCATTACTTTCTGCGTACTGATTTTGCCTCCAGCTTTAAGATATACCAAATAAAGCCCGTTAGAAAGATCAGATCCACTATCGCTTCTGCCATCCCAACTAAGAGTCTGACGGCCCTGAAGCAGTTGTGAATTTGTCAAAGTTCTAACTGAACGGCCCTGAATATCATAAATTTGCAGACTTACTTCAGATTCGGTTTCAAGATAATAATCAATATTCACCTGCTGATTAAATGGATTTGGATAGGCCAAAAGATAGCTATTGCCTGTTGCTTCATTGAAAACACCTGTGGGTTGAATTGGATTGGGCGGCGTTGTCAAACTGTCCATATCCAGTAGTTCATCACCGACCTGATAGGCAAGGTATTGAAAATAAACAATGAACATTTCATCTGTAGTATTCAAACCGGCACAGATATTCTGAGGTGGCTGATTTGGATTGAATTGATTGTTTGTTGTATTGTCATAACTGGCTCCACCATAAAGTCTGGACCCGATTGGTAGTTTGATCGGATTTTTAAATACATAAAAACCCTGCCATTCAAAATTCCACTGCGGAACATGAATAATTGGAATAGTATCACCATTTGCTTTAATTGCATATACCAAAAATTCCTGTCCCAATAAATGTGCATGCGGAAAAACACTGAATAATGTAGCGTCGTAAGGCATTGGAAAAGAAGGTGGGAATACGTCGAGTACAGTATCCACGGTATTTGCATTGATACAGAAACCAAAATCTTGAAGTATAGGATCAGCCATTACGGTACGGATATTAGTCACAGTATCATCGTAAAAGAAAAGGTGAATCTTTGTAGAATCAACAATTCCTGTACTTCCCTGAGGATAATGCATTGCTAAAACCAATTTAGAACCTGCTGCCAATTCTACACCCATTTTAACACCTTGTCCATTGGGAAAAATTGTTGGAAACTCCCCCGGAGCATAGCCTGCAATAAGACCCGTGGTAGGTCCGGCACAGTTTCCGGTTGTATCTGTAACAGAAGTGCCCGCAGGATCATTGTAAACCAAACAGTGGTGTACAATGGAGGGATTTCCGGGTACTACCTCAATTGCTCTGATTTTTTTACCGTTTACAAGTCCGGTAGGAACTGAAAAACAAACATAGTCATCATGCCCCGCAGTAGCTTTGCTGGCATAAACAGGGGCATACAATACCAGATCGGGATTAGCTATAAAAGATCCCTGATTGTAAGTTGGCGCGGGTGGAGTATTGGCAGAATTGCCCTCGGGAGCTCCTGCGTTCACCCAATCATTGATCAGATCAATCTGAGCTTGTGTAAGGCTGCGCTTGTGGGCAAAATCACTGTAATTGTCATTAGGTGGCCAAGGCGGCATCTGCTTATTGACAACATAAGTCTGAATCTGTGTTTTAAATGCAAATGCATTAGTGTAGGTCAAAAGTGAAAATGGTGCAATTCCGCCGGGATGATGACAAGTACCGCACTTATCAAATACCAATGCTGCAACATTATCACTCCAGGTTGGCGTCTGTGCCTTAGCTGCCGAGCCAATAAGCAATGCAAGAAGGGGAAGTAGGATTTTTTTCATTTTTAGTTAGTTGATTGTTAATTTAAAGTAAGATAGAAAATTAATTTTAAAAAGCAAAGCGCTTGAATTAAAAATTCTCAAAGGCCCTAAAATCAGTGGCGTTCTTTTTTTATTATTTACAGGTGCTGAAATGGGATAGCATTAGCATGGAGAAAATGAGTTTTTTGTGCTTAATGTGGCTTAAAGAAATGGCCGTCGCAGCAGCAACGGCCATGTAATGTTCTGAATTGGTGGATTTTTACTTGAGCTCAGAGAGTTTGATCTCGTATTTCCAAATAAATTTCCCTTTGGTATCAAATTCCTCGATACGGCAGATACGTTCTTTGCCTTCATTGAAAATTTTTATTCGTCCGTAATTCTGATCTCGGATGGCTGTTTTTTCAACTCGAAGCGGATTGTTTTTCGGATAAGAAGGATCCATAAAACTGGTGAGCGGGGAACAGGTAAATTCGTAAAGCGGATAGGTTCCTTGGCGCTCTTTTTTATTCAATTCACTGTAGTGTCTGTCACCGCTGACAAGTATGATGCCCGGAATTTTTTCTTTTTCAATAAAATTCATAAAATCTCCGCTTTCATCAAAGTATTTGCCCCAAGTTTCGCCTGTCTGTTCCACGGGCAAAAACTGAGTGCCGCTGAATATGAATTTAAAATTGGCTTTTGATGCGGCAAGTTTTTCTTTGAGCCAGGCCATTTGAATATCGCCCAGGAGTTTATTGTAACCACCCTTTTTATCGCAATTAAATCGGGAGTCGAGGATAAAGAAATCACAGTCTCCCTGACTGAAATGTGTAAAAACGCCATTGCTTTCATTTGTACCATGGTATGGATTCACCCAAAATTTCTTAAAAACCGTAAGTGCTGTATCCTTCATTTTAAAACGGCCATCGCTGTCATTGGGTCCGTAGTCATGATCATCCCAAGTTGCGTACTGCGGACAGCTTTCCAAAAATGTTTTATAAGGTGTGCGCAGTCGGGTACGCAGATTTTCCTTTACCATTTCTCTGTAACTGTTCCACTGACCGGCCAAATAATATACATTGTCACCTGTCCATACCATAAAATCGGCATTTTCTTTTGACATAGTAGTAAAAATTCGATTCAGGCGCTTGCGTTTGCCCCCTGCATTTAATGGAAAAGGGTACTGAAATGCACAGGATCCTGTAAGAAATGTAATTGTGTCTTTTTTGGCCACCGAGGGAGTTTTTTTGAGGTAGACCTTTGTCACCATATAATCATCAATCAATGGCTCAATTTCAAACTGAATGTCAGTTATATCCTTTCTTTTATTAAAATCCTCAAGTGATTGGGCAAAATTATGTTTCAAATTATTTTTCTTAATGCTATTATCCAACAACAAAAACCAATGGGTTTCGGTTGTATCAGTATAATGCCCGGGCATTGGACCGATAGCTACCATTAAATTGTCTTGTGCAGAGAGTCCAATTGATAAAAAAAGGGCACAGATTAGAATTATTTTTGATTTCATACAGACAAAAAGTGGAAATTATAAAAATAAGACCCCTTCCCGGATCAATAATTTAAAGAAAGAAATATCAACTCCAAGAACATAAGTTATTGCGAAGATAGTACAAATTATGTAATTTTGCAGTGCTTAACACAAAGTGTTGCTATTCAATTTTTATCAACCGGCAAAAAGTTAAAGATATTATCTTTTAATAAACATTAAAAAATAATCAACATAAATCAATGGTTTTCAAAGTATCTTTCAGCCCAAAAGAAACAGAGCAACTTTTTCTCACCTATCTGAGGAACCCCAGGAACTATGCTGAAATTAAAAAGCGGCTTTTTGGTGAGATTGCTATGATTGAATTCAGGAAAAACCTGAGAGGCCGCCTTTATTTTATGGCAACACTTACCGGTATTGCAGTTGTCAGTTCCTTTTTTTCCATTTTTGCAGAACACTGGGGCAGCTTTGGTGCCATTTGGATCATCTGGGCCGGATTTATGATTGGCTTAGGCGTGGCATTGTATATGGCCTATAAAGATGACTTTCTGGTGCTAAAAAGCAACGAGGCCTGGTTCCAGGGATTTGAAACAATTGCACATCGTTCTAAAACATTGGAAGATTTTATTATTGACTGGAATTTGAGGAAAGACATTGCAGAAAAACCAAAAGAAGAAATCTAATATATAAAAGCCCGAAATTCGGGCTTTTTTTATGTTACAGATTTCCAATTATGATAAAAAAATAAATTTCAGGAACTTGTACTGGACTAGTGCTGTTGGGTAAAACAGTATGTTGAAAGTATCAGAAAAGAAGGCCTGCTGAAAAGAAACAGACATCATGTACATTTATCGACACAGATTGAAACAGCCACTCAGGTAGGGCTGCGTCATGGCAAACTGGTACTGCTAAAAATCAAATCGGGTGAGATGCAGCGGGCAGGACATCAGTTTTTTATTTCTGAAAATGGCGTATGGCTGACAGAAGCGGTTCCTGTTGAATTTATTGAATAAATTTAGCTATTCGTCCTCCCCTTCAACCAAAATATCCCATGTGTGATCTGCCAATAATTTTATTGTGGCAAGAAAACGCTTGAATTTATGACCGCTTCTTCCCCATTCCTCCGGACTGATCATGGATAACAGCATCGATTCATCTTTTCTAAGATAAAGGTGATAAATATGGCTTATGATAGGTTTAAAATTCATATCTGCTGCATAAATCATTTCTGAAATTTCTACCCTTTTCTGCAACTGACGCGCCTGTTTGGCCAGCAATTCAATCTGTTGTTGAATCTGCTGCATTTGAATGTTGGTTTGTTCCTGCATGGCCTGTATAGCCAATCCTTTGGTTCGGCCCTTGTCCATCGGTTTTATCACAAAACCGCCGACAGTATGGGCATAAGGCAGGAAACCGGGATTTTCGGCGACCTTTTTGGGGTCAATGGGATTGATGAATTCTTCTTCCATAAATTGTTTTAAATAAATGCTCAGGATGCCGATTGGCTGGAGCAATCTAAATTGTAAGTTTATTAAAGAAACTTAAACAAATCAGTTGGAATTAGGTTGCAGACCTCATTTCTAATGTTTGCGTTTTTTACTAAAAAAATAATCCCCACCACAGGTGAGGATTATTTTTATAATGAATACTGAGGAAGCTCAGATTTAGTCTTCAATAACTGCAGACAGTCCTCTGTCTACAAGAGCATCCTTCAGTGGTTTCAATTCCTTTTTAGATCCTGATTTCACTGTTGCTTTGCCTTTGAAATGAACAATATAGCTGAGCTGTTCAGCCTGAACTGTATTGTGTTTCAGGATTTGTACAAAACATTTGATTACCCAATCAAAAGTATTGTGATCATCATTGTGAACAACCAACTTAAATTCGTCTTTAACGGGATCAAGTGTCAGAATTTCGTCTTCTTTGACGAACTCTTTTTGTTTTGTCATCAAAACAGTATATTTATCCAACATAAGTCAGTATGTGATTTGATTTTAAAATAGATTTTTTAATTTTACCCTACGAAAATATGAAAATATTTTGTCATTTGCAAATTTTAGAAACTTAAAAATTTAGATCTAAGATTTAAGATTTTTTCAATTGCGGGATAAAGTCAACGAATCATTAAGTTTCTACTTCAACTAGTTCCTTTTATCTTTTATCTTTTATCTTTTATCTTTTATCTTTTTATAATAATGGAATTAGTAACAGAAAAACTGCATCAATACTGCGAAGCTCACAGTGCCGTATTCAATGATGAAATCCTCAACGAAATTGAGCGATACACCAATCTGAATGTGCTGATGCCTCAAATGCTGTCCGGTTATCTGCAGGGTCAGTATTTGGCGATGATCAGTAAAATGCTGGCGCCAAAACGCATTCTGGAAATTGGGACTTTTACAGGTTATTCGGCGGTTTGTCTGGCTCAGGGACTTACAGATGATGGAATCTTGCACACGTTGGAATTGAACGAGGAAATGTACAAGCCGGTTACACAATTTTTTGAAAAAGCAGGACTTAAAGAAAAAATTAAAATGATGATAGGAGATGCAGTTGAAAACATTAAATCACTGAAAGAAAGCTACGATCTTGTTTTTATAGATGCCGATAAGACCAATTATCCGCTATATTATGAATTGACGCTGCCCAAATTGCGAAAAGGCGGTATAATGCTTATTGACAATGTGCTTTGGAGCGGTAAAGTAGCCGAAGAGCCAATTAAAGACAAAAAAACCAAGGCTATTCATGAACTGAATGAGCAGATACAAAAAGATGATCGGGTCGAAAACATACTGCTTCCTTTGAGAGATGGTATGATGTGGGTAAGGAAGACGAAAGATGAAAGATAAAAGATAAAGTTCGAAACGATCTCGTCCCTAAGACGAGAGAGCTCTATAAAGATAAAAGATGAGCCAAGGAACCGATCTTGTCCCAAAGACGAGAGAGCTCTATAAAGACAAAGCCTTCGGTAAATGAATTCATAGCGTAAAAATAAATTCACACGGAGAACCGAAGGAACGCGCCGCGAACCGAAGGAACGCGCCGCGAAACAGAGAGCTCCAAGAAGTAAAAATCTAAATTCTGATAATCTAAATTTAAAAAACCTTAAAATTGTATATTCTAAACGAAGACATCAGCTTCCCTCATCCGAGTAATGCCAACAGAAGGGGACTTTTGGCTATAGGGGGTGACCTCTCGAGAGAACGGCTTATATTGGCCTATAGTCTTGGGATTTTCCCATGGTACAATGAAGGGGAACCGATCAGCTGGTATTCTCTGGATCCCCGAATGGTTCTTTTTCCAAAAAACCTGAAAGTATCGAAAAGTATGAAACAGGTTTTGGACAAAAAATCTTTTGAAATCACTTATGACACTGCTTTTAAAGAAGTGATGACGGCCTGCGGATCAGTCTATCGACCCGGACAGGGCGGCACCTGGATTACCGATGCTATGCTGAATGCTTATTGCGATTTACACGAGCTGGGTTATGCACATTCTGTTGAGGCATGGCAGGATGGCGAATTGGTCGGGGGCTTGTACGGAATAGCGATGGGTAAATGTTTTTTCGGAGAATCTATGTTTTCAAAAGTCTCGAATGCTTCTAAAGCCGCTTTTATTACAATGGTCAGAGAACTTGAGGCAAAAGGATTTCTGCTTATTGATTGTCAGATGTACACAGAACATTTGGAGAGTTTGGGTGCTGCGCTTATTCCACGAACTGAGTTTTTGGCCTATTTGGAAGAGAACAGGGAGAATGAGGAGTTATTGGTATTTTAATGGAACTACTAAGATAAATAATTTTGCTGGTTAAAATAATAAAAAAAGCGCCGAAGAAATCAATCTCCGGCGCTTTTAGATTTATATTATTTGAGCTTATTCAAAGCCCAAAACATAGTGGAAACCAACAGTAAAACCACCCATAACGCTCCATGCAGAAGAACGGTTATAAGAGGCAGAAGATGGGTAAGGATTAACATTTAAACCCAATGAGTTAGCTCTGATTGCCAAACCAGCTTCACCGGCTTCAGTTAATTCAGGATTTGTCAATGAACCTGACATGTGCAACATGAAAACAAGTTTAAGTTCTTCAGTCATATTAACAGCACCACCCATTTCCAAAGTCAAACCAACAACCAAACCTTTGTAGATTTTGTATTTATCGGTTGAAAGTGGTTTAGTGAATTGTCTCAAATCAATTGCCTGATCTGAATTCAATACTGATTTGTCGTCATAAGCGTATTTCGCGGAGTTCAAAAGGTCCAAGTGTGGGCCGATGCGGAAGTATGAGCTTGAAGAAGCGGTAGGATCACCATTGAATTTGAGCAACAATGGAATACGTACATAACCCAATTTGCGGGAGAATACGTCCATATCTGCTTTTTCAGGCGCAGAGTTGTAGTTAATATAGTTTTGGCCTTGACGGGAGAACTGTACACCGGTGTGAAAACCGACAGCGTCAGTGAAGTTGTAACCGAGGGTAAGACCGGTATTGAATCCGAAAGTACCACGGTAGTTAAGGTCATCACCTTCAGCAAAATCCTCATCATTAAGGATCCAAGGGCTCGCAGGAGTGAATGACAATCCAAACTCCAATCCTTTTTGAGCAAAACTCATGTTGGCAACAAAAAGTGCCACCACAAATAAGGTCAGTTTACGCATAGCTTTTTAAGGTTTTATGATTAAAAATCAATAAAAAATAAGTTTTTCACGAGCATTAATTGCTCTTGTAGCGCCCAAAGCTAAGAATAAATTTAGATTATGTTAAATATTTTAACCTGTTTTTTGGGGATTGGGAAGCTGTTAAGCTTTCAGACTGTGATTTATTTTTTGATAATTTTGAAGCTCTGATATTTAGCATTTTTATCTATGTTGCCAATAACATATATAGCGCCTAAAAATTTACTAAGATCGACAAGGTATTGATTAGTGTTTTGGGTAAATTGTGATTCAACAGTGCCCAACTTTAACTAAAATCTGGATTCATATAATCTGGACTCCTAAAAATCGAGAACATTTGATTAAATCTGAATCTGAGTAAAAAGATTTTGATATTATCAGACAAGAATTCAATGCAATTGAATGTTATTTGGAAATCATAAACGGCATGCCTGATCATGCACAGGGTTTCAACATTAGCCCAGGTTTCAAACCTGGGTACACAAAACAAAGAATATAAAGATAATTCCAAAAGCAACAAAAAACTACTGTTTTACAACCTTAGCAATCATCCGATGCTGTTTATTTTCCAGCACTATAATATAGAGTCCGGCGTACAACTGACTCAAATCCAATTCCAAATTGTTGCCAAAATAAACCTGAGCAGAAAACAACTGCTGTCCAAGTGTATTGGTAACAGAGACATGGCAATCCCCTATAAATTCACTGCTTTTCAAATTTATTTTGCTGCTGAATGGATTTGGGAATACCTGTAATGCTCCCGAAACAGGTAAAACATCTGTTGACAAGGTAAAATCCTGTCTGATAAACTGCAGCGCCTTAATCAGATTGATACGGCCGTAGCCCACCATATTATTTGGAAAAACATATTGAGTAGTTCCACCGCAGGTATCATTTCGGTAGGTATAAATAGTATCTGCCGTCATTTCCAAAATCGTTTCCAAAGAGTCAACATTTCCGGCCAAATCCGGAGCGGCAGAGATCAGCAAAGCTACTGCACCGGCTACATGAGGTCCGGCCATACTTGTGCCGGAATAATTTGCATAACCACTGCCCGGAATACAGGAGCGGACATCCACACCGGGTGCGGTAACATTGGGTTTCATCCGGCCACTGCTGTCTACAGTTACATGTCCCCTACTGCTGAAATTTGCTAATGTATCTCTCATATCACTGGCACCTACCGAGAAACTGGCCTCAAAGATAGCAGCAGGGTCATTTACGCTGCTACAACCATTCCATCCACTGTTGCCTGCAGAAACGGCAATAAAGGTTCCTGCATTTTTAAGGTTTTCGACAGCCGTCTGCATGACACTAAAATTGCTCGGATTACAGCCTTCGGAAGGCGGGCAGCCCCAGGAATTGGCAATTACATGCGGCGCCATAAGGGGGTTTGGATTCAAATTATTGGTATCGGTTGGTGCCAAAAACCATTCAAAACATTCGATATAAGTTGCCGGAGTTCCCCAGCCGTTTTCCATATTTCTGCAGCCGATCCAACGGGCTTCGGGTGCCACACCGATCTGATTGCCGAGTCCGTCATCGCCGACCATAGTTCCCATAGTATGCGTTCCGTGAGATCCGTCATCGCAGGGAATTTTCGAATCGAAACCGCAGCTGTTAAAGGTATCTGAACTGATTTGTCCGTGAATGGCGTCATGCCAGGTATAATTATGATTAGTAACAGACCCTTTATATTTTCCGTTAATAGCCGGATGCGTCCAATCGTAGCCGGTATCCTGCCCGCCAATTATCACTCCTGATCCTTTGACATTCAAATCCCAAAGATCATCAGCCCGAATCATACTTATGCCCCATTCTATAGCTGAAGGACTCTTTATCACGCCTACAGGCTGATTATTTTTTTCCAGCATGGATGGCAGCTGATTATGCATTTTAGGATTAGGGGCTATTCTGGCCACTTCATCTCTTTTGGCCAAAGTTTCCAAAATTGACATATTCCCTTTCACCCATATACCATTTACAATGAAATATGGTCTGTATTTTTGGCCCGACTGTTCAAGCAGCTGTAGTAGTTCAACCTGCGTTTCGTTGGCTTTTGTCTGCAATATATTAAAAACAAAATTAGCCTTATCTGCCTTTGTTTTCAAATGTTTGGCTCCGCAGGTATTTGCCTGATCTTTCAGAACGATAAAAAATTCAAATTCATTCTTGTCAATTGCTTCTATCAAAACTTCAGTATCTATTTTATCCTGCCAGATTTGCTGAGCATGCATATTTATAGTCATGAATGTCAATAATACCAAAGTTAACTTTTTCATAAAGCAGAATTTCTGTGATTGGAAGATTTTATGAAAATCAGATAAAAATAAAATAATTTTGAATTTAGTCCTACTATTTTTGCTGGTTCAATTTTAATACTATTTATGGGAGTTTTAATATCCTGTAGTAATACAACAGCTAATTATTATTGAAAGTTTGGAATAATTCAATAATTTAGCGCTTACTTTTTGGCAAATCAATAACTATAAAACATTTACAACCAAAAACTTCCGGTCTAAATAAACTGATATGAAATTTTCAATCAACAATATATTGCTGCTTCAATTACTCTTCTTATCACTTTCCGGTATTACAGCCTGGCAAAAAATCAGTGCCCTGATTGTACCTGAATGGTTTCTTAAAAAATTTGAGCATTCTTTTTTTGGCATGATCCCATTAGGAATTCCATTAGCTTATTATACCATTATCGTCCTAGAAACTGCTGTAGCAATTGCTTTTATAATTTCTTTATTAAAAATGGAATTTAGAAATAATGCCAGCCGAAATTGGCTATGTTTAGGGTTAGACCTCAGTATGCTGCTCTTTCTAATTTTATTTTTTGGATCTTTTTTGGTTAGTGATTACTCAAACGGAGCCCTTGATTTTATGTATTTTGGATTCAGCTTTTTTATGAAACGTGAATTCAGCAAAGAATCGAAAGAAAAAGCGGGATAATTATCTTTTGAAACCAATTAAATTGATTTGGCTTAACTCAAATTCAGCTTGTCTTTTTATTTGATGCAGCAAATATTTGGTTCCTTCGTATCTCTATCAATTTATTCATTTGAAAAATATAAAAAAGGTTTCAATAAAATAGCTGTAAAACCTTTTTATTTCCCCACTGCATTCTTAAAAACCTCCAAACATCTGTCTCTTGCATCTTTATGATTCACTACAGGCTTGGGATAAGCCGCAGTGCCGAATTCTTTTACCCATTTACGAATATAAACATGATCCTTGTCAAACTTATCTGTTTGAGCCTCAGGATTAAAAATGCGGAAATATGGGGCAGCATCTGTGCCGCAGCCCGCCGCCCACTGCCAACCGCCATTATTGCTCGCCAGATCGTAATCAAGTAACTTATGGGCAAAATAGGCCTCTCCCCAACGCCAATCGATGAGCAGGTGCTTGACCAAAAAGCTTGCCACAACCATTCTTACCCTATTGTGCATAAAACCTGTTGAATTGAGTTCACGCATACCAGCATCAACCAGCGGATAACCCGTTCTGCCCTCACACCAGGCTTCAAATTCCGCTTCATTATTGCGCCATTCTATAAGATCATATTGGGCACGGAATGCCTTTTTTTCCACTTTAGGAAAGTTGGCTAAAATTTGTGCGTAGAAATCGCGCCAAATTAGCTCATTCAGAAAAACATCGTTCAATGCTAAAGCTTTTCGTGCCTTTTCCCTAATGCTGACTGTGCCAAAACGAAAGTGTATCCCAAGCTTTGAAGTACCGTCAATAGAAGGAAAATTTCGATTTTTATCGTATGTTTTAATTAGCGATTGTTTCACCTCAATGCTTGGAATGGGTAGACTGCTTATTCCAAAACCCATAGTTTCCAAATCAGGAATCGGAAATGGTTTTGATTGAAATAAATGATTAAAATATTTTTCTGTGGAATATGATTTTAGATAATACAATTCTTCTTCATTCATTCTGCTCTGAAGCAGCTCTTTCCAGCGTCGGGAATAAGGGGTAAAAACAGTATAGGGTTGTCCGTCTTTTTTGACAACTTCTTGTTTCTCAAATATCACCTGATCCTTGAAGGTCCGGAATAGAATATTTTTCTGCTGCACTAGCGCTTCAACTTTTGCATCGCGATCAAGCGCATAAGCTTCATAGTCGCGATTGGTATAAACCGTTTTTATTTCATATTTTTCCAATAAATTTTTAAAAACAGTTTCCGGGTCGCCATATTCAACAAAAATTGAAGATCCTAAAGCAGTGAGCTCGTTAGAAAGCCGAGCTATATTTTGATAGATAAATGATACGCGAGCATCATTTTTATCTTCCAGCTTTTGTAAAATATTTGTATCAAAAATAAAGATTGGCAAAACAGGTAAACCTGATTTTAGTGCCTGGTATAATCCTGCATTGTCATGTAGTCTGAGGTCACGACGAAACCAAAATATATTGATCATGAATTACAATGATTGTAGTTGTAAATATAACCAAAACGTAATTTGCTCTGGCTTGTTTAGAAAACTTAAATTAACCGGGTTTAAATTTTAATCGGGGATTTTTCTAAAATTTTTATTTGCTCACTAACTTCCTTAATATTACAGTTTTTCTAAAAAATATAAATTTACAGAATTACCGCAGCAAAAAAATTATAGTGCTTATACAGAACCTATGTTCTTTTTGCCTGAAAGTGCCTGCTTTCTTTGAATTTTCATGTTTAGATCTGATCCTAAAAAGGCCGCTTCTATGTGCTGCTTCCGACAAATGGACAAGCTGTCTTCGCCGATTTTTATTTATATTTTTGAGATTGTTTCAACATCGATTATTAGGAATGAAACTAGTTTACAATTTATCGAATTGCAACACTATATATTTAGTTTAGTCAAATTCTATTTTAACAAGGCCAGCTAAATAAAATCTGAACGCTGTTTTAAAACCTTTATAAATTGAACTGAGTAAGTGGCTTAAGACAATCAAGTAGAATTGCATGCCTGTCGGCTCACGTAAAAATCCTGCAAAGCTTAAACTTAGCTATGCAGGATTTTCATAATTCAATCAAATCGTCAATTATTTTGAATTGGTATTTGATTTTATTTTCTTTGTCAGATCGCCTACTATATTTTTAAAACGCTCATCATTTTGGAGCATTTCTTCAATTGATTTGCAGGCATGAATAACAGTTGTATGGTCACGTCCGCCAAAATATTCACCGATAGCTACCAGCGTTTTGTTACTCATTTGTTTTGCAAGATACATAGACAATTTGCGGGCAGTAACAATAAGCTTTTTGCGTGTTTTCTCACGAAGCTTTTCTACGGGAATATTGTAATAGTAAGCTACTGTTTTCTGTATAAACTCTACAGAAATCTCATTGGAAACATGGTCAACAAATTTACTTATTACTTCTCGGGCTAATTCAATATCAATCTCGCGCTGATTTAGAGCAGCCTGAGCAATGAGTGAAATCAAAATACCCTCAAGTTCCCTAATATTAGTTCTGACTGAGTAAGAAACATATTCCATCACATTGTGCGGAAGTTCTATCCCGTCTTTTTTCATTTTTTGCTGAATGATCGCCATCCTTGTTTCTAATGAAGGAGTCTGAAGGTCAGCACAAAGCCCCCATTTAAAACGGGATATCAGCCTTTCATCCATTCCCAACTCTTTAGGAGCACGGTCAGAAGTAAAAATAAGCTGTTTGCTGTGTTGATGAAGATGATTAAATATATTGAAAAATATATCCAAAGTTTTCTGTTTGCCTTCCAAAAACTGAATATCATCAACAATTAGAACATCTACCATTTGGTAGTAGTTGATAAATTGTGTTATCGCGTTATTTTGCAAAGACTCGATGAAATGATTGGTAAAATACTCAGAAGAAACAAAAAGTACATTTTTATCAGGATAAAGATTAATTACCTCATTTCCAATAGCATGCGCAAGATGGGTTTTCCCCAAACCAACATTACCATAAATTACAAGCGGATTAAATGATGTAATTCCTGGTTTTTTGGCAATGGCAATACCTGCTGAACGTCCAAGTTGATTATAGTCACCTTCAACATAATTTTCAAAGGTATAGTTAGGATTCAAATGCGATTCAATCTTAGTCTTTTGCTGTTTACCGGGAATTGTAAAATTACTGTTTTTTTGAACATTTCCTTTAATGACTTTATCGAGATAATTTTTTTCAAGCTCCTGGTTCAGGGAGGTATTTACAGAAGTAGAAACTTTGGGTTTAGAATTTGATGAAATTGGTTGGAGAATGTAACGTAATTTACCCATTGACCCAAGTTCCTGAAACAGGGCAATCTTTAAAACATCAATATAATTGTATTCCAACCATTCATAAAAGAACTTATTGGGCACCTGTATTGTAAGAACATCGTCTGACAATGATACTGGAACAATAGGTTCAAACCAAGTTTTAAAAGCTTTTTCTTCGACGTTGTGACGGATAACCATCAGGCAATTTTGCCAAACTTCAATGTGTGTGTCGCTCATCTGATATATAATATATTCATATCGAACTGTTTCTAATAAAAACAATTCGCAGGTCTTTTTAAAAGGGATGCAAATCAATAAATCGTTAAAACTCAATTAAAAATCACGTACTTAATATAGTATCAAAAAACCTAATATTAATTTTTTGTTAAGATTTGGGCTAATTTCTGTACAAACTTTGAAAGAAAAAAATTGTATTTATTAAATTATTGGTTATTGTTTTTCATAGAATCGACTTTGTCCGAAATCGTACTAAGACCCGACAGCAATATTATTGCATTGGATACATTTTTTCTTCATACTGCGTTCAAAATACACATCAATACGGCCTAAAACAATTCCTGCCCAACCGGCTTGAGTAACAAGCACTTCCTTATCTTCCTTGTTTTTTACCAGAGTAGGCTTATCTAAAAAGGTATGTGAATGACCTCCAATAATAAGATCGATATATTTACTTTCTGATGCGAGCAGTAAATCTGAAACCTTTCCGTCCTTATAGGCATATCCCAAATGTGATAAGCAGATGATGTAATCACAGTTGTAATCATTTTTCAGAATATCAGCATATTTTTCGGCAGACTCGATTGGATTGCGGTATTGTGTTTCTTTGAAAAGGGGAGCTGGCACCAGGCCATTCAACTCCACTCCTACTCCTGTAATACCTATTTTTAGCGGGCCTTTTTTAATTATCTTATAAGGCAGCACTGCTCCATTCATCACAGTATCTTCAAAATTGTAATTGCTGTTGATCATTGTAAAATTGGCATGAGACAATTGTTTTTTCAGATTATCTATACCGGCATCAAAATCATGGTTGCCTATAGTTCCGGCATCATAACCTAACTGACTCATGAGTTTTATCTCCAGTTCACCATTAAAATAGTTAAAATAAGGTGTGCCCTGAAACATATCACCGGCATCGAGCAGGAGGATGTTTTTTTCTTCAGAACGGATCTTTTTCAATAAGGCAGCTCTTTTGGCAATACCTCCCTGCCCCTGATTTTTACCACCATCCATTGGAAAAGGTTCAATGCGGCTGTGTACATCATTGGTATGCAGAATTGTCAATTTGTGTTCTGAATATTCCTCTCCTAAAAAAGATGCAGCATTCAAACCCTGTGGAATCAAAAGAGAGGCACCGGCAACTGTACTGTATTGTAAAAATGTTCTTCTGTTCATGTTGGCTATTTTTCAAAAACAAATCTTCCTTCTTTTCTAACATTGATTTTCATTCCTTCTGCATTCATATTTTCTACATGTTCAATGATCGCATTGCGAAGGAATATGCCTGTGGCAAACTGTTTCTTATTTTTAAAAAAGTCACAATTATCTCCACCGGATGCCAGATAATCGATAGTAGCAATATTATAAGTCTTGTCAGCATCGACAGGTTCCCCGTTAATTAATACTTTTATGAGCTTGCCGGAGGCATCTGCCGTCAATTTCACAGCGCTGCTAACTGGCCATCCGCCTTTTGCAACGGCATGTCTGAATACCTTATCCAATTCATTTCCCTGCACTTCAATAACAACGAGCATATTATCAAAGGGCATCAGTTCAAATATTTTACTTTTTGTAATGGGTCCTGGAGCAATTGATTCTATTCTGAGGCCGCCATAATTGAGCAAAGCAAAAGATACTTCTTTTTTAGAATAAAAACCTGCCCTGTCAGCAACTGCATCCGCTGCCCAATTCCCCATATTTGATTCCGGCTGTTCTTTTGCAAGCATAACATCGCAATATCCAATCACCTTGTTCATCTCCTCATCCAATTTACTCTTATAGGGAGAAATTGTTTTTACAACTGCTGAATCGGTCTCGTTTAGGTTTTCTGTCTTGTAAAATAGACTGTCACTTTTAACATAATGCTTGCAGATACAGGAATTTAGTAACAGCGCAAGTATTATTAGGCTAAAAAAATCTTTTTTTTGAAACATATTACCGAGTTGAAGTAAAAAAAATCACCTCATAAAATTGAGGTGATTGTAAAGTTAATCCTTTATTGACTGAGATGCAATTTTATTTAGATTCAGAAATAAAATATTTTTAGAAGAGCAATCCAACTTCCTTTTTGATCCCTGAAAGTGCCTGAACATAACCCAATTGAGGATTTTCCTTCAGATACACTGACAATTTATCAATAAATTCAGAAGCTGTTGCCTCTGAATCTGCTGTTGCTGCTTCAGTATCTTTGACAACTTTTCTGATAATATTTACAGTTTCCATTTTTGCCAACTGAATTATTTGCCAAAGCTCATCGGTCATATACATCTGTTGTGTAATATTGTGTGCATATTCATCCTCTATACTGAAGAGCAGGTCGGCACTTAATTGTCTTGCACTCATGGTCAATGCTTCAGAGCGACGAAGCATATTTGTGATTTCCAAACGGGTACAAAAAAGCGTCATACGCTCATAGGCCTGCATACGCAAAGGCAGGGTCAATTCCTTATGGGCCTTTTTAAGTTCTATAGTACGTCTTTCTGACTCTGCCTTACGGCATTCGGCTTCTTTCATTAAAAAAGCGCTAAGTGCCTGATTCTGATTTTTCAGAAATCCACGTACCAATACAATAGTAGCAATTAGTAAAAACAGTGCCGGTAAGGCAATTTGCAAAATATCGAGTAGCATAATTCTTGTTTTTTTGAATTTGCAAAGATAAAAAGACTCTTTTGGTATTTTTAAATTATTTCTGCTGAAATTGTCTTTTTTATTCATAATGCAATAAACTTATTCCGGTTACATTTTGTTATTTAGAATGATTATAATTTCTGATAAGAAAATATTACCTTTGCGTAATTCATGTGCGATTGAGGTAACAATTGTGCAAACACAAAAAATCATTGAAAAACATTGACAATCTGTTTGAAATATGCAAGAAGTAAAAGACAGCATCAAAATCGACGCACCTCTTATCCTCACAAACGGTGCCGTCAAACAGCTTAATAAAATTATGGATTCGGAAAATTTATCCGATGAACATGGTCTTCGTGTAGGCGTTAAAGGTGGCGGCTGTGCCGGTTTTTCCTATATTTTGGGTTTTGATACCGAGAAAGAAGGTGACGAAGAATATATGATAAACGGTTTAAAAGTTTTTATGAATAAAGCACATGCCATTTATCTGATCGGTATTGAAATTGACTTTGAAGACGGACTTGGCAACAGAGGATTTACATTTAACAACCCAAACGCTGAAAGTACATGCGGCTGCGGCACTTCTTTCTCCGCTTAACCGTCAGAAATACATCAAAATTTTACAAAAGCATTTCGGCAATGAAAAAATAAGTCGAAATGCTTTATTTTTTTTTAATATGTGTTGTAAAACAAAAAAGGTTTTCATAACTTTGCAGTCGCTTTTTTTTAGAACAGCATAAAATTTTTATTGTCATGCCGAAAGTAAAAACGCACTCAGGCGCGAAAAAACGCTTCAAAGTGTCAGGTACCGGTAAAATCATGCGTGATTGCAGTGGCAAACGCCACATTTTGACTAAAAAGTCGAAAAAACGCAAATTGCGCCTTGGTCAAACTCAAGTCTGCGCACCAGGCGATTCAGCCCGCGTCAAAAAAATGTTGAACATCTAATTATATTTATTAGACAGACGACAACAAAAGGAATGTCGGTAAAGTGGAAAAGCTGTGGGTCATCTTCTCACCTGCACCCCTCTCCGACTATTATTTAACAATTAAATCCTACTACAATGCCACGTTCAGTAAACGCCGTTGCATCAAGAAGAAGAAGGAAAAAAGTTTTGAAGATGGCCAAAGGGTATTTCGGTGCCCGTTCTAAGGTCTTAACAGCCGCGAAACACACGGTTGAAAAAGGTCTTGGTTACGCCTTCATCGGACGTAAGCAAAAGAAACGTCACTACCGCGCTTTGTGGATACAACGTATTAATGCTGCCGTTCGTGAGCATGGTCTCAGCTACTCGCGCTTCATGCATCTTTTGTCACAAGGCCAGATTGAACTCAATCGCAAAGCTTTGGCAGATCTTGCAATGAATGAGCCTGCTGCCTTCAAAGCAATTGTAAATGCTGTGAAATAAGCGTTTCCCTTCAAATATAAAAGCACCGTATTCTTCAATGAATACGGTGCTTTTTATTTAGAGTTAAACCCAGAATATAGTGATGACTATGTCACCTGCCAGAACTTCGGGATTTACTCTGATGTTGATTTAATTTAATGAAAATTAGATCCTGGCCCTCCTCCTGAGCGATTGAGTATAAAGACCATCATTCCTACAGCCAAAAGGATAATTGTCAATGCAACAGCTCCAATTATGATGACTCTTTTAATCTTGACATCTGCTATTTTTACCTTTGGGCGAAGTATTGCCAATCTTGTGTGAGAAGCTTCATGATCTGGCGAAATTTCTAGGCAGCGGTTCACCAGCTTCAGCGATCTATCGCTGTATAAAGCTTCTTCAGGGTTCTGCTGCCAAAGTTGGAGATAAACTTCGCACAGTGCGGAAAGCACCTCAAGATTATTAGGTTTTATAACTACAGCTTTCTCCAAAGTATTGGCTGCGTCTTCCAAATCTCCTTTTTTAAGATATGATTTTCCGGTATTGAGGTAGTCAAAAAATGACTCTTGCAATATATGCCATTCCGATTCATTCAGTCCAAAGGACATTATAAGATCTGTATATTCTCTATCGTTGTAAAGTTCCGGAAGGCCCTTTTCTTTCAATGGCCTTAGTTTATCAAGGATTATTTCTGCTTGCAGATTCATAGGTTTTGTATTATAGTCCAATATAAATTACTTCCACTTCAAAATGATGAAATGAGGGAATATTGACAGTTTTTCCTTTTCACCGAAGTTTTCTTACTTGAAAAAAAAATAATAAAAACCAATTTATGTCATTGGGACATATAACTGAGCTGACTTAAATTCTTCCAATGCTTCATATGAAAGGCTGTGATTCAAATAAAACTGTCCCCCTATTTAAATAATCTTTGAAAGTAGCTTTAGATCCTTGTATTCACGTTTTGTAAAATCGAATAAATAAGTAAATCCTCATATTCCTTTTCTGAAAAAGATTCGTCGAGCAAATTCTCTTCAAAAGGCCCAATTTTAGCTAATATCAGTTCATTTCAGTTTGACCAAAAAATTTTGCAAAACTCAGGAAGGCATCAAAACCTTTATTTTA
>CAINVS010000655.1 GCA_903854205.1 uncultured Bacteroidota bacterium
AATTTTTAGTTTTTTTTAAATAAAATCAATACTTTTCAACCCTTGATTCGCATTATTAATTTTCTTTAGGCCTATAAATTTCTAAATATTTGCTTTCTGTCTATAAAATCTTGAGAAACACATATTCTTAAACGCAAAAAGAGCCAAGGGGTTGCATAACTTTCAATGTTTTTTGAAAGATAGTTTTGCCTAGTACTATATTAACTTTCAATGCGCTAACTGTGGTTATCTGAAATCTTATCATTAATCAAATCATGATGCTTAAATTTACGACAAACTCAAACTTTTTATTTTGCCGATTTCTTAAATAAGAAATCAACAATAAAATAGCGGTAAAATTAAATAAAATATAGCAAAACAAATACTTAGAACAAAATCATGCATATACAATTACATCCATTCCCAGGCGGTTGCATAGCAACCATGTTCCTCGCAGTAATCCAAAAAGCGGCTGTAAAATTTGAATCCGCCCAATGTTGCTGAATCTCCAATGACAACAAGTTTTTTCTTGGCGCGGGTCATTGCCACATTCATACGGCGGGTATCTTTCAAAAAACCGATTTCCCCTTCCGGATTGCTGCGCACCATTGTAATATAGACTACATCGCGTTCCTGACCCTGAAAAGAGTCAATAGTATCCACCGTTATGTCATCATCCGGATAATGATCAAAATCCTTTTTGATATGATCCTGTATAAACTGCACCTGTTCACGATATGGAGAGATAATGGCAATACTCGGTCTTTGTTCTGCCGATGCCAGGGTTAGCAGATTGTCCAAATGCTGTCGCAAAACAAAGTATTCTTCGGGATTGAAGGAACTGAGTGTTTCGGGATTAACTTTTTCGTCAAAACTGCAACCGGCGGTATCGATAAATTCTACAGGGCGGGTATCGGCCCCATCGGCCATTGACAAAGTCCATTTGGCGACAAAACTGGCCGCCATTAATTGATTGTTATAAAACTCCTGATTGGAAAAGCCCATGATTAGTTCGTGCATACGGTACTGCACATTCAGCAGCTGTACCTTTTCCAGTCTTTCAACCGCTTTTTCGAACAGGGTAACGGCCAGACCGCCCTTGGCGGCATCCATACTTTTTACGGTAGGGGGCAGCTGAAAAGGATCACCGGCCAGAATGACCTTTTCGGCCTTACAAATGGGAATCCAGGTTGCAGGCTCCAATGCCTGTGCTGCCTCGTCGATGACAACAGTGTGGAATTTTCTTTTTTCGATGTAGCGATTCATCGCACCTACGAGTGTACAGCAGATGACATCGGCCTCCGACAATATTTTTTCAATGACATAGTCTTCCAGCATCTTGGCCTGCTGCATCAGGGTTCTTGCTTCATATTTAGTGTCGCGGCGCTCTTCGCGTTCCTTGGGTCCGAAGTTGCGGACAAATTTTTCTGACTGACGGAAGAGCCCCGCAGCCTCTATTTTCATTTTCTTTACCTCTTTCATCTCGGGACGATCATCCAAAATACCCTCGATTGTGTGTTTGAGCAAATCCTCATCCACCCGCGAGATATTGCCGATGCGCACCACATTCAATCCGGACTTGGCCAGACGCTCGGTGAGTAGGTCGGTTGCAGGATTTGAAGGCGCACAGACCAGGATTGGACTCTCTCTCTTAGCCAATTGTTTGATGGCTTCCACCAGTGTTGTGGTTTTTCCGGTGCCCGGAGGGCCATGCACCACAGCTACGTCTTTGGCACTCAGAATCTGCATCACCGCCTCGTTTTGAGAAGGATTGAGGTGCGGAATTTCAAAGCTATAATCCATTCGTTCAAAATAAGCAGGAGCATGTCCCAAGAGAATTTCACGTAGTTCGGCCAGGCGGTTGCCTTTGGCTTCCATCACCTGACGAAGAGCTCTATCCATTTCTATATAACTGCGTTCGTCAAATGCCAGCTGCACACCTATTCGACCGCGCGTAACCCAGGAGGGAAGGTCGGTTCCGTAAAAGATGATCTTCATTTTGTTTTTATCCACAAAATGAACCACCCCGTATTCAATCATTTTGCTTTCGCTCAAAAACTGTTCGGCAAAGACGCCTACTACCTGACCCGCACGGAATTTATGCGGCATATCGAACATTTTAGTTCTTAGTACTGTAATAAATGGGTGTTCGCCTAATCCCCAGCCGGAGCTTTCCACTTCCAGGGGAAACCAGCAGGCGCCTTTTTTTATGCGCTCATTCAGTGTCAGCTGTTCCAAAAGCAATTGGTACTGACGGATTTCTTCCTCTTTTTCTATCTTCATCAGGTCCTGTACCCTGCGAAGTTCTTCGTTACTATTCATTATATAATAGATATGAGATATGAGATATGAGATATGAGATAAACAGTCCCTTATGTATTTCTTTTCACGGTACTCACAAACAGCAGATTAACTATAATCAATTTACTTGAGCATGTAAAATATGGAAATTTAGCCGAATCTTATATTTGCTCAGATAAAAGTTTGTGATTGGATAAACTATAGGTATCGGCATAATTTCTTTTTTGAATTCTAAGGAACTTCTTATCTTGTGAGTATGAAAACAGATTATGTTCTGAATTCGCATTTTAAACTCTGACAATCTTAAAGATGGCAAAGATAGCAGCATTCCGTCCGGCACTTCCTGATTTAAAAGACATCGTCTCTTTCGATGATTTTTTCGGTACAGCCAAACGCAAGTTTCCGATTTATTTGACAGACGGATACTACCGTCAGCAGGAAGAGCCCTGTATTTTTATTCACCGCATCAGCTGTGCGGGAAGAAGTCATACCGGCATTATTGCCTGCGCTCATGTACAGGATTATATCGACGGGCACATCAAAAGACATGAGCATACGCTTGCTGCAAAGGAGGTTCAGATGGTCGACCTTTTCAAGGAAAGGAATGGTGTTATCAAACCCATTATGCTCACTTACCCAAATGTTTTGGAAATTGATGCACTGATAAACCGTATTACAATAGCATTACCCTATACTTTTAAAATTCCTTTTGAAGATGAGGAACATACTTTTTGGCAAATATCAGAGCCATCTCAGCTTGAAAAAATTAAAACGCTTTTTCAAAAACATGTAAAGGCCTCTTATATCTGTGATGGGCATCATCGTGTGGTAACTGCCCAAAGTCTTTATGAAGCATACGGCGACCGCAATAATCCTGATAATCCATACAATTATCTCATGGCAGCTTATTTTCCTGCAAGTGAGATTGTTATCAATAATTTTAACAGAGTCCTCACTTCATTGAAAGGTGTGAGGCCCGATGATTTTTTGGAGCGACTGAGCAGTATTTATCATATCGAAGAAGAACCTATTGCCTTCCGTCCTGCCGACAAACATCAGATGGGGCTTTATCTTGAAAAAAACTGGTACAGATTGTTTCTCCGCGATGCATACAGGCCCGACCCACTAAAGGTTCCTGTAGCGGAATGTTTGGATGTGCATCTGTTCAATAAATACGTACTGCAGCATATATTGGGTATTGAAGATGTACGCCTGGAAGAATCCATAAAATATGTAGAGGGAGTAAAAGGTCCTGCTGCTTTAGAACGCCGTGTCGATGGGGAAAAAGTAGTAGCTGCGTTCAATCTCTATCCGGTAGCCCTGGAAGACCTCATCGCAATTTCTGATATTGACGGTACAATGCCGCCTAAATCCACTTACGTGGAACCGAGGATGAGAAATGGTTTTATTGCGCAACTTTATGTTTAGTACATGGGTAGAGAGTAGAGGGTAGAGGGTCGAAAGTACTTTTCTTTGTACAAGTTATCATATATCAATTATGATTTTTTTAATAAATGATACACGATACTAGTGTCAAACATAACAATATTTACCTGGTTTGCAGCCCCCCATCGGGGCGATATTTTTTGTAGCCGCAGGCGGAAAAATTTATAGTGCTCGGTAGGAGCGGCATTTAAATAAATTTGTACAATAAATTAGCTAACCAAAAAAGTCAACTCATTTTAGGATAGGTCATACCAAGTACCAAGTACCAGATACCAAGTACCAAGTACCAAGCACCAATTACCAATTACCAATTACCAAGTACCAAGTACCAAGTACCAAGTACCAAG
>CAINVS010000656.1 GCA_903854205.1 uncultured Bacteroidota bacterium
CATTAGTATTAGTATTAGTTGTCACATAAGTCTGTGCAATAGGTTCAATTGATTTTCCATAAATTTTAAATTTAAGAACCTTATTCTTAATTTCAGTTTTTATTGTATCCAATACAAAAGCTCTACCGTTATCTTTAGCAAGATATTGCTCTAATTTATGATAGTTTTCTCCTGCTTCAGTAGATTCAATGATTAGATAATCGGCATCAGGCAACAAAGCTTTAATACAGCTGACTTCCTTATTTTTGGAATTTTGAGAAATTAAATGTGCCTCTGAAAGCAGTTTTACGATTTTACTTTTTAGATAACTAATTGTATCTGCTTCTGGACTGCAGTTTACTTCTGTTTCAACTTTTTTTACAACTTTGTTTTTGGGACTCTTTGTCTGTTCTATCAGAAGAAAGACAAAGATTGCGAAAGCAACGATTCCTAAAATTATAAGAGGTTTGCTTAACACCTTAAATTTTGAGGAACTATTTTTTACTGATTTATTATTATTCATGTTTTTTTAAATCTTTATATTAACTTATCGAAAAGATTTTATGGGCAAATTACACGATACCTCCAATCTGTACCGTTCAAGCCTGTAACTTCAACAGTAATCCAGTCTGATTTACATCTATTTAAATCAACTTGTATGCTTCTCCTGCCATTTACAAAACCGGTATTTATAATTACTTCAGATTTTTCATCCTTTTTACCGCAATAAATAATTAATTTATCCTTTACACTATAAAAATCATAATCAAGTATAAAATTTCTAATTCTACCTATGTAATATTCATTAGTAGTAACACCCTGACCTCCTGAATTAACAACTGAATTGCAGGGAATTGCATTTTGGGGCTTATCCAACTCAAGTTTTCTTTTATTATATAGATCCCCTTGAAAATCTATAGCCCTGTTTTTATGGATGGCATCATCAGAATAATTTTCTTTCCTACCAATTACTTTTAAATCATTTGCACAAAAAGAAAAATCTTTATTTACTTTACCTTTATTGTCTGTCATTAGAGTATCAATTACTCTATTTCCCTTTTCATCTAAATATTCAATATATACCCATGCACTGTCTAGTGGGTTTTGAGTTTGTTTATCAACAACCAAAAAATCATGAGTTACTCTTTTTTCTATTAATCTCAATTTAACCGTATCGGGCAGATAATGAAAATAATGATTTACGGTATCAGTTTGATAACATTCACAGGATGCTGTGAATTTAGCATTGGTCAAATTATAAAAAATCAGTGAATAAATACTGTATTTCACTTTTTTGTAAGTGACGGTTCCATTGTCATTTGAAATGCTGTCTCTTTTTTGTGGGTCAACAGCAAATAATGCCCATGGCCGGAATAAATTTTGCCTGTTGTATTCAAATGTTGTGGAGGCACTTTTAATAGGGGCTGAATTTTCAGCATAAATTATTTTCACAGGAATCTGCTTTTCACACTGAATTAACAATAGAGGTATAAGCAGTAGTAAAAGCCACCACCAATTCCGCTTATTCAGCTGAAGAATAAATTCGTGCTGGTTTTCGTCATAGCGAAATGTCTTTTTGTATATAACTGTCTTTAAATTTCCATTTTTTTTCTTCTTAGGGTAGTAAATTTTTGTCTTTACTTTTTCATTATGGTTAAAATCGCCTATGTTGAAGTTACAAAGTGATGCTTCATTGGTTGTTCTGCTTTCATTTATGTTTTGGGAGGCAAAATCGATTTTAGTACCCGGCAAAAGCTGCTTTTTAAAGTCAAGCAGTTTTACTATTATAAATTTAGGTTCCGGGACAGAAAGTTTTAAAATGATTTCATTTTCCTTTTCATTGATGACATATCCTTTAAGCTCATGATTGAAATCCGTGGCTTTAATATTAAGACTTTGCCCCAACTCATAAAGTCCGTTGATTTTTAATTCTCCTTCTTCATCAGTTGTGAATTCCTGTACTTTACCCGAAAAGGCAATGCTGATGTTTGTACTAATCGGGTTGTCAAACTGATCAATTGTTTTAATGCTGAGATTTGCCGGTCTCGGTTCCTTCAGTACCAAGGTCAGCTTATTTTCAGAATCACTTATTTTAAGTTGGGCATTTGCTTTTGTAGATGTACCCAAGATCTCCATTTCAGCAAAGACTTCAAGTATTTCTCTATACTCAAGATGTTCTATTACAAGCGTACCGTTCTCATTAGTTTTGTAAGCGTATTTTGAGCCTTTATATTCCAATTCTATATCACAGCCCGGAATTGATTTTCCGTCCTGATTTACCACATTTATAACAGCATCCCCAGTCTTGGGAATTTTAATATCATAATGTGTCCTTTCGTCTACCGTAAACTGATGCTGATATCTTTTTTCATTTCCGAATATGAAGAATATTTTAATATTTGAACCGTGTAAAAATCTGCCTAACTGAACTTCTCCATATTCATTCGTCTGGTAATTTTTAATATTTCCTTTGTATTCAACAGAAATATTAATTTCCGAAGCGTAATCGCCATCATTGTATTTAGTACGTACCGTGACTTCACTGCGGTTATTACCGGGTCTGTTGATAACAGTGGTCAGGGGATTGACAGCCGTTTTTACAAGATTAGATTTGGAACCCCATCGGCATAACACAACAGTTGAATTTGCCCCGTCACTGATCCATTTTATGTCATCTTCTTCAGCAATAAAAAATAATTGCTCAGACATTGGACCCAAAACAGGATGTCCGCTTAAAACAGAAAGAATTTGGTCTTTTTTATCCTCTATTTCACCCGCTGCTAAATTTTTTTCTTTTTCCGATAAGGCTGAAAAAGATTTTATGGAAGCCGGCCCAGAAAATTCATCACTGGTCCAAATAGTATAATTGTCACCGATATCCGGTTTTGCAAAAAGAGATATCAGCTCCCCGGGAAGAAGGACTTTAAGCTGATTGTAAAGCTGTGTATAATTAACTTTATGTATCACACTGCTTGATTTGTTATTTTCCGTACGGGCAATTTGGAGCATTGTTTTGTTCTATTAGTAGTCAGAGTCTAATCTTTCCAATTCTTCGTCTATTTCATCTCCCCAGCGCCTGATTTCAGCTTCTTGTGCTGCTGTAATCCATGAAGGTTTAGGATCCAATAGAAATTCATCATCTGATTCAAAATTATCAATGGTTTTATTATTAAACCTTTTCTTCATTAATCTTTCAGCATCTTCAAAGTAACTGTTATCCTCCATTTTTCTTAACTCAGTAATGATAGTAAGATAATCAGCTTTGTGCTGGCTTACCTTTTTATAATAATCCAAAGCATCGATGACTGTCCTGTCATATCCGCTATATTGATTTTTAAGATTACTTGCCATTGCCAAATCAAATGCGGTACTTCTAAGCATCTGCTGATAGTTAGCAGGAATAGATGTAATAGGTTCCTCCACAATAATTGGAACAGGATCTTCTTTACTGTTTTTAAGTTTAATTTTTCTAAGGGAAATGGATTTTTCCAGTTCTTTAAATTCGAATTCATTTATTGTTTTAATATTAGCGGCATTGTCTGATTTTACTTCCTCCAAAATAGATTCAAGTTCAGTAGTATCTTTGGCCTTTTCTATTCTATTTTTGATCTGATCCAGTTTGGAATTAACTATTGGTTTTGACGGATTTTGTAGTTTAATACTGTCTTCAGGCTGTTTTGGAGTTATAGCTTGCTTGTATACAGGTTTATAATTAATCAATTCAGCTAATGCCAAAAGCAATACAACAGAAAGCAGAACAATCCCCAGCACGGCTAGTGGATTGTCGAGGTTGCTTTTTTTTGGTTTAATATTTTGTTTTGCGGTTCTATATTGCATCGATATTTATTCTTTTGGACAGTCAACTTTTTCAAGTGTAAGTACTTTATTAGTAGGGTTTTTCTTGCGTTCTTCCAATTTTTTAATAAGGAAGGTATAATTTTTATCCGTTCTTTTCAGTGCTGCCTCAATTTCTTCTAAGGCGCTTACTTTATCTGCTTTAAAAAAATCCGCATCAATCATTTTGTTAACCACATAATTGTATCTGCCGCAGTAATCCTTCAACAATGTTTTCTGTGTTTCAATTATCTTGTTTTGTTCTGAGGTTGGTTTGGCAATTACAGAATTTTGAATAGATTCAAGTTTTATAACAGCCGAAGTTACTTTGATTATTTCATAAGTTTCATCCAATATTTTTTTGGAATAATCTATAGCATCTGACATTTCCTGATACCATTTTAATTCATTGACATATCTATCAATACTGCTTGGAAATTTTGGGTATGTTTTTTTTAGATCTTCAATTTCTAACTTTAGTGAAGAAATTTTCAACTTTTGAGCCTGCATATCTAAAGCAACCAAGAGAGTTGAAATTTCGCTGCTAATTTTTTTTTCAATCAATGCTACAATGCCAATGTTTTCTGAATTTAGTGATTGTATTCTATCGTTTTCTTTTCTAATTTTTAGAATCTCCGTATCTTTGCCTGATATTTCTTCTTTAATTTTCAGTAATGTAGCTTTGTAATTCCTGTTCTCTTCTATTTTTAAAGCCAAAGAATCATTAATTGATTTAATTGAATCTTTTAGTTGATTATTTTCAATTTTCAATTGAGAATTGGGCTTATCATTGTCAGATAACATCTTTTGCAGAGATTCGATTTCTTTTTTAAGGTATTTTATTGAATCTGAGGTTGTATTATTTGATGGGTTTTGGGCTAAAGGGCTAGACGATTTATTTTTTTCTTTTAAAGAATTATAATCATTATTTAACTTAGCTAAAGAAGCTTTCAATTGTTTAATTTCCTCTTTAGGTTTAATTTTTGTGTCTTTTGGCTTCTTTGGATTGCTTTCATCTTGCGAAAATGCAAAATAGGGAAGACAAATCAATAAAAGTAATAATATCTGTTTCATGTGTTTTATTTAATTTGACTGTTTCTGCAAACATTCATTTTTATAAAATTCGTTTTTGCCAAATTCAGCATAACAATTACAAATTTCAAAGTCTGCTTTATTAAATTTATTTTCCAATCCACTAACTCTTCCAATTGCAACTAGGGCATAATTTACTTCATTTTTCAAAGTAGAATTGTCCTTGATATGGTTTTTGTTATGAAAACTGCTGAATATAGCTTCAAAAGAAGTAGATTTATCGGCATCATATTTTTCATTTTTACCATAATTTTCAGCTGCTAAGGCTGTAGTTCGGATGTTTCTGTAATCATTCAGCAGACCAATTGCCTTATTCATGTCGGGATTTGAACTGAACTTTGCTGTTTCTGTATAAAGCTCATTCCAAAGGTTCATGTCACCGGATTTTTCGCAAAAATCCTCTGTGGTTTCTGTCAACTTAAGCAGATAGGTTTTTAAAAGCAGATCATTCAGATTTTTATGCATTACAGCATCTATCTGTTTTGTATTATGATAAGAGTCAATACTGTTTTTGATACGGTTGTAAACTGTCTTGTCCCATTTGCCTTGGCTCATACTATCAATTTCTCTCCTTACATCATTGTATTGAGGATTTGCAGTACTAAATTCTTCGGGATTTGTGACGGCACTATTATCCATCAGCTGTGCCAATGCCAACAGACCAATTACTAAAACCAATACAAGCCCGATGATGAATAATTTGTTATTTAGTAGGTTCATATTATTGTTAGATCTATTGGTAATCAGATGGTATTATTGCTTGAAGGTTTTGCCAAGCAGCTTTTTCATTTTTATTGAGCTGTGATAAGTTGTTCGTATAAAATGATTTTAAAAAATTAATATCAGAACTTCCGCCACCCAAGTGTAATGACTTGAACTTAAGCCCTGAGTATAGACCAGATAGACCTCTTTGCTGATAAATTTCTTTTCCTACGGACATGAGGTTCCCAGCAGTTCCAGTAAACACCCTTTTTTGAACATTTGAACGAATTGTATCGAAAGGGGTGTTGAGGCAAGCACCAAATACGCCTGCAAGGAATCCACTTAATAATTGCTTTACAGCCTTGCTCTGAAGGTTATTAGAGATGATATAAGGGTTAGATAACTTTAATCATTTCATTACATGAGATTAACTCAACGAATATGTAAAGAAGCAATAAAAACAACGCACATAAACACACCGTTGGGATATTTGTGATATCAAAGAAGCGGGTGATTTGGTCTTCAAAAAAGGACAGAGTCGCGAAGTAACCGCCGGTCCAAAGAGATTGCCGTAACTGCACTCCGGTGTAACCAATGGCGAAGCCACCAACTCCTCGCTCCTTCAAAACTGCCCCCATTGCTTGAAACATATCATTGTTGAAGCGCTTGGCGATATCCAGCTGAAGTGATATTTTGGCTATTTCTAATGGCATAATTGTCAAAACTTCGGGAACGCTCGCAAGAATTCCTGTGCGAGTATATTTTTTAATGGGCGATGACTGCCTGGCTGACTGAGTGAGTGAGTGAGTGACTGGGTTAGTGGCTGGGTAAAGTTTGCGCGCGGGTGTGGGTGTGTATGTGTATGTGCGAATAGTCCAACATCACTCACAACCTATTTGTGTGTGTGCGTATGCGTGTGTATGTGTGTGTCCGTATGCGTGTGTATGTGTGTGTATGTGTGTGCGTGTGTGCGTATGTGAGTGTGTATGTGTCTGTGTGTGTATTTGTGTGTGTATGTGTAAATATGTGTATTTGTGTGTGAGTGTGTGTGTGTGTGTGTGTGAGAGAGAGAGAGAGAGAGAGAGAGAGAGAGAGAGGCAGAGAGAGGCGAGGTGCCCGCGAGCAGCGGTCTCAGCCCTGGAAAGCTGGTCCAGGTCCATGTGTGTGTGTGTGAGTGTGTGTGAGAGAGGGTGTGGAGGGGCCTCGACTGCCGTTATGGCTTGGAATGATACAACTGGCAGTGGTGACTCGGAGCGAGTCGGACTGCCCCGATTGGGGAGTCTGACTCGATCCGAGTTCCAAGGTGGTCACTTGGAATGCCAGTGAATTTCTCGGAGTCCCCAATTGGGGACTCGGAATGAACTCGGACCGTCAGTGGGCTTCATGGCATGGCTCGGACGGCGGTGACTTGGAATGTCTCGGATGGCCAGTGCCCCTATATAGGCCTAGCAGGGGTCAGATGGGAGACCTATGGAGACCTATATAGGTCTCCCTATATAGATCTAGAGACCTATATAGGTCTCCCATCTGACACTTACTGGCAGTCCAAGCCGATTCGCAGCGCCGGGCAGGGTGCACTCGCGGGCCCGGCGGGTACCAAACGAACCGCCCGCCGCCCGGGGGGAACGCTGGATAGCGTCCGAGAGCGGGAAGGTGGTTCATGCTCTGTGTTCGTGTGGTCACGTATTGTGGACAATGTAGCCACATGCGCTGTGGTCGTGCGGTCACGCCATGTGTGCTGTGGCGGTTCGGGCAGTGGAAGGTGGTCAGCACAACCGGCACATTCGAGACATGCCCTGCCTCGGTTTGGCCCTTCCCTCCGCTGCCCTCCTTTGGCCTCATGCCTGAGCTGCCCTCCGCGTGTGCTTACGTGCGCGGGTGAGGGCGAGTGGGTGGGTAGGTGAGTGGGTGATTGCGGCAGTGTGTGTGTCCTAGCGCAAACTCGCGCGCGATTGCGCGTGCCTAGGGTGTGGTTCCGGACCGGAACTTGGCAATACGAGCAACGATGGCGTCGGCGCCGCTCGCGTTGGCCAACTGGGAGGCGTCCATCGCGTCGGGGTCCAGCAGGCTCCAGTCCGCGCCCTTGAAGAGCAGCTCGTCTGCCGCTGCCGCGTGCCCCGCCGCCGCCGCGAGGTGAAGCGCCGTGGACCCGTTGGTGTTATAGGCCCCTGCTCTCGCGTTGATTCTCGCCCCGAGGTAGATGAGCAGCACCACAGCCTCAGCATGGCCATCCGCGGCGGCGTAGTGGATGGGCGCCCAGCGGTGCGTGCTGGTGTGCCAGTTCACGTCCACGTGAATGCACATCGCATGGATAGCGGACCAGCCTACAAAGTCGAACGTGGAGTCCAGGGGGGGCGCCAGTGCAGCCCTGGTGATTGTCGTGTTGACGCTCGCACCTAGGGCGACCAGGCGCGCCACCTCGTCGGCATCCCCGACTCCTCTGAGGAGACCCCTTGGCGCACAGCGCTGGCGTGGAAATTAAACCCGCAACGAGAGCAGACGAGAGCAGTCAGACGAGAGCAGACGAGCGAGCAG
>CAINVS010000657.1 GCA_903854205.1 uncultured Bacteroidota bacterium
AGTACTAATTTTATGATTAAACTCTAAAATGATGGATATATGGAAATCAAAAGACAAATTGAATCACTCATAGAAAAGGATTTTTTTTAAGCTAAAGTAATTATACTGTTAGGTGCCAGGCAGGTGGGAAAGAGTACACTTATCTCTATGCTGCCCAGCTGCAAATCCAATAACACTTTATGGTTGGATGGTGAAAATGCAGATGTTCAGCTGCTTTTAAAAAATCCAAATATGGAGCGTTTAAAACAAATAACGACAAATCATAAAGTTATCGTCATTGACGAAGCTCAAAAAATTGACAATATTGGTTCCACTTTAAAACTTTTTGCAGATTATCTCAAAGACAAACAAGTTATTGCAAGCGGATCAAGTGCATTTGAGTTGCGTAATACACTGAACGAACCCCTCACCGGCCGAAAATTTGAATATGACCTTTTTCCGCTTTCATTTTCGGAGATGGCTGCACATACAAATTTGTTAGAGGAAATCAGAGCACTGCCACAACGCCTTGTTTACGGGTATTATCCTGAGATTGTCACTAATCCGAATGATACTGAAAGATTATTACGTTTTTTATCGGACAGTTATTTATACAAAGATATTTTTCTGTTCAAAGGCATAAAAAAACCTGAAAAAATGCTTGAACTCTTGAAATTGCTGGCTTGGCAAATTGGTTCGGAGCTCAATGTAAATGAACTTTCAAAAACCCTTAAAATAGATAATCAAACTATTGAAACTTATATTTCCATGCTGGAAATGGCATTTGTTGTTTACCGTTTACCGGCATACAGCACGAATCACAGATCCGAACTCAAAAAATCTAAAAAAATCTATTTTAATGATCTCGGAATTCGAAATGCCCTCATTAATGATTTCAGATTTATTGAAAGCAGGAATGATGCTGGAGCTTTATTTGAAAATTTCATTATCAATGAAATGAGAAAACAAAATGAATATCGACAGATTTATGCAAATTTCTATTTTTGGAGAAATATCGAACAGCGTGAAATTGATTTGATTATAGAAAAAAATAATAGATTGGAAACAATAGAAATCAAATGGAATCCAAATAAAAAAGCCAGTTTAACCAAAGCCTTTTCAAATATATATGGTGATTGTTCTTTTAAAGTAATCAATCGTGAAAACTTCTTTGAGCATATACTTTAAATGAATCCTTGAATTTCCTGGTTTCTAATATTCTATGCCGCTTCAAATTTAGGATTTTTTGCAAACAGGTCAGCACGCTGTGGCTCTATTCTCGTTTCTGCCTGGCGGCTAAGAACAGGCCGCTCCGCTGGAGCTAAGTTAGTATATTGTCAATTATTATAAAAAAGCCTGGCGGCAAATCATTAGCTAATTTATCCAGTCCCATCGGGACGACCTGTCCTTAGCTCAAATGCAATAGAAATAGGATTGAGCCCCATAGGGGTGACCTAAAAATCGTAATCGTTCGATAATCTTTGAAAATCCGTATAACAATGTTAATCTGCTTGTATCTTCCTTTAAAAGCACTCAATTGCTTTGGTTATGGCATTTTTAACTGAATCCCAGCTGAGATTTGTATCAAAAACAAGTGGATCGGGATCGGATTCAGCATCTTCAAAATATGCCAGACTCCTTATTACATGAAAGTCGGACTGGTGTTTGTATTTTTCAGTGTAAAGTGCTAAAAGATCCTTTAAACTGTACTGCTGAAGAAGAAAATAGAGGTCATAAAAATCTTTCTTTTTACCTCGACCTACGATTGCATCTAATTTCATGGGTGCAATATCTTCAACAGAAAGCATCCTGATTCCTTCTAACGATATCATAGGTCTTATAAAAGGATAACGAAACCTTATGAAATCAACTTTAACTCCATCAATCAACCCTATTAGCGTTTGAGCTGTTTGGTGACGTACTGTTAGATTATATTTTGGGGCTAAATAATCAATTAAAACATTGCTGTCGAAATCAGATATAGTGAAAAAATCTAAATCTATTGATTTTCTGTGACCTATTTGTAGTGAAAGTGCTGTTCCTCCTACCAGCACAAAATCAGAAAGAAAATCTTCCGATTACAACTTAATTAATAATTCCAGTGTGCCTTGTTCGACTGTTTCTCTTCGTAACATCTGAAATCAGTTAGGGGAACTTTAAAATATATACTACAAAAATGGATAGTCCTGATATCCAAATCTCTTAGATTGATAACTATATCTCTTAGCCTTGCTTTACCATAGTAATCGAGAATCGTTTTGAATTCAGTCAAATTACCCAAACTAATTACACGCTCCACAATAAATGGTGCATTTTTTTCGGGATTAATTATTTCAGGATTACAATCCCAAAATAAAGAAGGCGAAAGATTTGAGACTAGGTTATCCATAATTTTGACAAGGATACGGTTTTTTAGATGAAAGAATTAAAGGATGAAAGATTTTATCTCGACATGTCAGCAAGCTGTGGCTTTATTTCCGTTTCTGCCTGGCGGCTAAGAACAGGCCGCTCCGCCGGAGCTAAGTTAGTATATTGTCAATTGTTAAAAAAGCCTGGCGGTTATCCTAATCTAATTAGTCCAGTCCCATCGGGACGACCTGTCCTTAGCTTAAATGCAATAGAAATAGGATTGAGCCCCATAGGGGTGACCTGAAATCTTAGTCGTTCGTCAATCTGCGTTCTAGATTAGATGAAAGAAGAAAGAATATGTCTCGTAAGAATGACAAGATGAAGCGAAAAAAAACTGATGCTTTAGCATAGGCTAAACCTCATAAAAATAAAATTTAATTATGCTTATTATAAGGTTTTCAATTATTTATTTTAGTTTTATAGTTAAATAGAAAAATTTAACTAGTACTAAAAAAACAAATCCATGCGATTTTATTTAGCCTTTATTGGAATATTCATATGCAACATTGCATTTGCACAAGCTACATTTCAAATTACCCTTGGTGGATCTCAAGAAGAATTCGGATATGCTATTCAAAAAACCAGAAACAATGGTTTTATATGCGCAGGAAGAACCTTTAGTTTTGGTACCGGTGGCTGGGAATGTTACCTGATCAGAATAAATAGTCAAGGCGATACTGTATGGACAAAAACCTATGGAAATGTTTTATATGATGAATTTCAAGACGTAGATACAACAAGTGACGGTGGTTTTATAGCAGTTGGACATACCACGACGACCGATTTTGCTTCTAATGTATATCTTATTAAAACTGATTCAAACGGCGTTCATCAATGGTCAAAAGAATATGGCGGAGCTAACGGACTCTCCGACAAAGGCTATTCTGTAAGCCAAACCTCTGACGGCGGCTATATTATAAGCGGTACTACTGCAAGTTTTGGATCAGGAGGAGACGATATGTATGTTATCAAAACTACATCGACTGGTAGCATCAGCTGGACATCAGTAATTGGAACTGCAGGGGTAAATGAAGCAGGAAGAGAAATTCAGCAAACTAGCGATGGGGGCTATATTGTTGCAGGTTATACCGATGGAATTGGACAAAGTTTTTACGACGTGTTATTGGTTAAAATCAATGCAACGGGAGTAGTTCAATGGAAAAAAACCTACGGTGGAAGCTCTTATGACTTTGCTTATACTGTACAACAAACTACAGATAATGGTTTTATTGTTGGAGCAACTACCAATAGTTTTGGAGCGGGCAACTGGGATGCCTACCTGATTAAAACCGATGGCAGTGGAAATTTGCAGTGGAGCAAAACTTACGGATTATCGGGAGAGGACAGAGCGCAGTCGGCAAGACAAACAGCCGATGGTGGTTATGTTTTATGTGGCAGATCCAGTAGTTTTGGGTTTGGCTCTTTTGATGCTGTCTTATATAAAACTGATGCAAATGGTAATTTATCATGGACAAAAGCCTATGGTGGTTTAGGAGATGATCAAGCATTTTATGCCAGGGAAATTAGTACTAATAACTATATTTTATGCGGCTATACTGTCAGTAATGGTGCAGGTATAAAAGATATGTACATCATAAAAACAGGTTTGAATGGTGCTTCGGGATGCAATGAAACAAATGCCAATCTATCGACAAGTACTCCAAATACAGTAACGGGAACCGGAGCTGTAACTAGCAGTGGAGGATCTGTTATCAATCCTACAACCGCTGTAAGAAATACCCTGACGAACAAGGCTGTGATATGTATTTTTGGTGTATGCTCAATAAATTCAGTTTTTACTGCAAGTAGCAGCACCGTTTGTCAAAATTCAACAGTTCAGTTTACTAACAATTCTACAGGATCAACAAGTCGCTCTTGGTATTTAAATGGGGCATTAGTATCAAACGCCTTAAATTTTAGTCAGACTTTTAATACTCCGGGTATTTTTAATGTTTCTTTAATTAGTTTCAATGGAGCATCATGTTCTGATAGTTTTTCAATCCAGATAAGGGTAAATTCTATCAGTAATTCAAATGTTTCAGCTTCAAGTTGTCAACAATACACTTGGCCAGTAAATAACCAAACTTATCTTCAAAGCGGCACATTTACTCATACTGTGACAAATAGTAATGGTTGTGACTCTGTTATTACCTTAAACCTAACTATCAGACAAAATACTTCCAGTACGCTCACCCAAAGCAGTTGTGGCTCCTTTACCTTGAATGGCCAAACTTATACTCAGTCAGGAACTTATACACAAACCAGATTAAATGCTGCCGGTTGTGACTCTGTTATTACCTTAAATATTCAAATTAATCAGAATCTGCCCAGCTCCAATTCTATCAGAATCCGTTCATGTGGAAATTATACAATAAATGGACAAACTTACA
>CAINVS010000658.1 GCA_903854205.1 uncultured Bacteroidota bacterium
GTTATTTCCGTACATTTTTTTAGACCTTTTTGAATGAGGTCAAAAAATGTCCAGAATAACTACTTTCTTTACTTACACACTTACTGGGACGCTCCCAAAACGGCTGTTGCTTTTCTCCATTCAGCGGGCTTTTTGAATAGTTTGTTGTAGTCCGTTTTGTTCATAGACTTGAGTCCAGAATAAGTGATTTCATCCATGTTTAGTTGTTTTTAAATGATTTATTTAGTTATTTGGCTCTATTAGATATTATTTTAATTTACTAAGATAACAATAATAATATTAATTTAATTTAATAACCGCAGACAAAAAGTCATCGTCTAGCTTTAGTATATCTTCAGGAGGCTTAAGCCACCCTTTAGTACCTTTCATCATAAAATAAATCCTACTTTCTGCTTATAGCGCTCATTACGCTATCTACCTAGCTCCTTAGCACCTTTTATCCTTCACTTCGTGATCCTTCGGTTCATCTTTTATCTCTTAACTTCAAATATTCCCCCTTAAACGCATACCAGCCAAAAAGCGCTAATCCAACCATAATTGGAATGGAAACGGGAATTACCGTCGCCGCAAAAATCTGATTGGAAGCTGGGTCTTTTACCAAGGTGCCGGAAAGGATATATACAATAAGAAAATATTCTGCAAAAAATGCCATTACAACAAAGCTCAGGCCTAATATTTTATGTACCAACAGCATAGTTTTCAATTTTATAGTGCAATTTAATATTTTTTGGGGCCTTCGAATTTCAAATAGCACAATTAATCAGAAACATCCTCATCAATTTTATTGCTGAGAAAAATTGCACCTATAACAAAGGTAAAAGCTCCGATTATTATCGGATACCAAAGTCCATTCAAGGCTCCACTCACGGCAAGAGCAGTTGCAATAAAAGGTGTCAATCCTCCAAAAATTCCGTTGCCGACATGATAAGGCAGTGACATAGAAGTATAACGGATTCTTGTTGGGAATAATTCTACCAAAAAAGCAGCAATTGGTCCGTAAACCATTGTAACATAGAATATTTGAATAAAAACCAGAAACATCAATGTCCACCAGCCTGAGCTCGACAGCATGAATTCTTTTTTCAGTTCCGTTTTTGCTTTTGCACCCGATCCGGTGATTTTTGTAATTTCTTTTAAGCTGCTGTTATCGCTGTAGGATTTTGATACAATGTTTATTTTTATGGAATCTCCATTAGCCGAAACAGTGTTTTTTGTTTCCGTAATCGTTTTTTCTGTTAGTTCTGTTTTGGATTTTACATCTGATAGATTCAGCATTGCCGAATAAATTGGCCGGTAGGTTAAAACCGCGATGAGAATGCCAAACATCATGATCCATTTTCTGCCGATTTTATCGGAGAGTCGACCAAAAACAATAAAAAACGGCGTGGCCAATACTATAGCGAAGAGCATGAGCGGAATACGCTGATCATCGACTACGAGCATTGTTTTTTGAATAAAGGCATTGGCATAAAACTGACCGGTGTACCAGACAACTCCTTGTCCGGCGGTGGCACCGAAAAGCGCAAGAAGTACTATTTTGAGATTAGCTTTGCGGCCAAAGCTCTCTTTTAATGGGTTTTTACTGGTTTTGCCCTCACTTTTTGCTTTGGCAAAAAGAGGTGATTCCTGCATTTTCATGCGAATGTAAACGGAAAGTCCCACGAGCAGTACAGAAATAATAAAGGGAATTCTCCAGCCCCAATCGGAAAATGCTTCAGCACCGACCAATAATTTAGTGAGGTAAATTACTGATAATGATAAAAATAGCCCAAGCGTAGCTGTTGTTTGAATAAAACTGGTATAAAAACCCCGTTCTTTTGCGTCGCAATGTTCTGATACATAAGTTGCTGCTCCCCCATATTCACCGCCTAGCGCCAATCCCTGTACCAAACGCAACAGTAGAATTATAATGGGCGCGGCCATCCCGATGACTGAATACTCCGGAACGCAACCAATGGCAAAAGTTGCTCCCCCCATAAGCAGCAGGGTGAGCAAAAAGGTGTATTTTCTACCGACCAGGTCTCCCAATCGGCCAAAGACAATTGCTCCGAAAGGACGGACCAAAAATCCTGCAGCAAAGGTTGCCAGAGCCGCCAAGGTCGCAAGTGTAGGATTGCCTGCAGGAAAGAATTTTTGTGCAATAATAGGCTCTAAGGCTCCGAAAATATAAAAATCATACCATTCTATAAGGGTTCCGATTGAAGAGGCTAATATAACAGCGTAAATTCCTTTGTTCTTGATTTTTGACATAGCTTAAGCTTTTAACAGCTGCAACTTAGCTATTTTCTAAGATTTTTTCAGTCAATCGGCAGGAATATTTGAAAGAGGACTTTGCGGATACAGCTTTTTGCATATTGTTTCTTAATTTTGCGATATGCTTAGATATCAACTTTAGAAATTTCTGAGCTTATTTTTAGTCTCAAATAATATTACAAAATAAAATATATGTTATTTATCGTCCCAACACCCATCGGCAATCTCGACGACATGACTTATCGTGCCGTGAAAACATTGTCTGAGGTAGATTATATTTTGGCGGAGGACACTAGAACGTCAAAACCATTATTACAGCATTATGGCATTCAGACACCCTTGCGCGCACATCATGCACACAATGAACATCAGGCAGTGATGCAGGTGGTGAATGACCTAAAAAATGGAAAAAAAGTTGCCCTGATTTCAGATGCCGGTACGCCCGGTATTTCAGATCCCGGTTTTTTGGTAGTACGCGCCTGTGTAGAAGCAGGATTGGAGTTGACTTGCCTGCCAGGTGCAACGGCCTTTGTACCTGCTCTTGTAGCTTCTGGGCTACCCTGTGACCGCTTTTATTTCGAAGGATTTCTTCCGCATAAAAAAGGCAGACAGACCAGACTACAGGTTATTTCAGTTATGGAAAACACAGTTGTGCTGTATGAATCTCCGCACCGCTTGTTGAAATGCCTGGAGCAGCTTCAGGAATTTTGCGGTGTAGACCGAAAAGTCGTGGTCTGTCGGGAAATTTCTAAGATGTATGAAGAAAAAGCTAGAGGCTCTGTTGAAGAGGTATTGAAATATTACTCAATAAATCCTTCAAAAATCAGAGGCGAAATCGTAATCATAATTGCAGGTATGGAAGTGGTGAAGAAGAAAAAGAAATATGGCAACGATGATGACGAGGAGGCAGAAGACTAAAATCCTATTTATTAATTTTATAACTACATAAAATTCAATTGGATAAGAAAATAAATATAACAGTCAGCAATATAATCGACTACAATAAAATTCATTGGTGGCTTATGCTGCTTTTGGTAACTTTGGGCAGTTCTATTTTATGGATGCTGTTCAAAATGAGTTGGTTAATACTACTTGTTGCCATTTTAATAGTTTTGACAGTTCGCAATTTATTTAAATTAAATATTCAATTAAAAGCTAACAGCATTACAATTGACAAAACTTTTGCAGGAATACCTTATTTTAGGATTTCACAAACTTTTAGTAAAGTATTTTTTTTTGAAAATGAAGCAAAATATATCTTTCAAAATACACCAAATGATTTAATGCTAATAAAAAAAACGGATCAATTAGAGCTTATTAAAAATGCAAAGATCTATAGATTAGGTAATAAAATAGAAGCCGAAGCACTTTATCAATCAATGAAAAAGTATGTTAATAAATTGAATATCAAAATATATTATTTATCAACGATGCCAATAAGTGATTCAGGCAAATAGCGGAATTGAAAGAAATTCATTTATCCTGATTTTTGTTATGGATACATTTGTAGTATAATAATATAATCTGAAAAGCTTTTTTTATTTTAGATATAAAGACTATTTAGTGCTTTTTGCAGGTAATGCCAAACAGAAAACAGTTTTTTTACAAAATGGCATTTGTATTCCGTTTTGACAATATTATCATAATTCTAAAATACCAAGCAATTGGCAAAATATAGTACTACGCAGGAGACCGCGTTATTAGAATTCGTTATGAACCAAGGCTACGCAAAGCGAAATTTCACAGCCATTCAGGCTTGGAACTCGGATTTTGGTTAAAAATTAATATACAAACGGCTGTCCTTTTTAAGGGCAGCCGTTTTACAATTAACCTTTAGAACCAAATGATAAATTACTTATCTTAAAACACCTTTTATACCTACGTTAAGTGAGAACTGATTCAAACGGGTTTTGTCTAGTCCTACAGGATTCATCGCATATTGAAACATTGGCTGCAGAAAGAGGGTAACTCTATCTCCCAACTGACGTTCAACATCAAAGCCCAAACCGGCTGTCATATAAATATTGTTTTTTGCTGCTCCACCCTGTAACAAACCTTTTTCGAAAGTATTGCCATTCAGTTCCGTGATCGCTGTTACTGCTCCGGCAGATTGGTAAACAGAGGTACGCTGTTTACCGGATACAAAACGATTACTGAGAAAAGCTGCGGCAAAACCTACAGAAATGCTCATTTTCCATTTTTCGTCACGATGGATTATCGTATTGAGATAGACCGGTAAAGATAGAACTGTTAGAGTTGACTTCTGATCTACTTTTGATTCATAAATCACAGCTTCTGTTGCTGTTCTATCGATAATCTTAGTGAATGAATTTTCAAATGTTTTACGGGAAGTAAGAATGCCTGTTCTAATGGCAAATCTTTGAGAAATTTCATTTTCAAACAAAACACCGATTGTCATACCCAAATTATTGCCGCCGAGATCATTGGCCAAATTTATATCAGCACCACCAAATAAAACAGCTCTGAGCTGACGGCGGTAGAGTTTAGGAAATTTGAAATTTGTTTTAAGACTAAATGATTCGCCTTCTTCTACACCATCGCCGGGGCCATCATTTAATGAATTTTTGTCAATTTTAACCGGTTGAATTAGCAAATTACTGAGATTGGAAACAATATCCTGAGAAACAACACTTAGCATTGGAATCTCTGAAGTATTTAAAATTGCATTATTTTTTGTTGAATTTATACTGACTATATTAGAAAGGTTATTATCCTTTGAAATTTTTGCAGTACTTGTTACATTTTTAGATGCGGAGTTATTTCCGAATTCTGAAATACGGTTATTATTATTGCCTGTCTTGTTGGCAGCGCCAAAAACAATTTCGTTAGATTCTGTACCTTTTACATTTAAGTTTAAAAGTGCAGTTTCCTTCGCTGTTGTAATTTCCTGCTCATATTTTTCGTTTTGTCCGCTCAGATGAGTATTGGAGTTCAGTACCTTATTCTCTGATGTGGCAGTTATTTTTTCTGAATTGTTATTATCAGAAACTGCAATATTACTGTTTTGGTTATTTCCGTACCAGAAATTAAAAACTGTGAAAATAATAAGAAGAAGCACAGAAGCTTCTACACCTTTAAACAGCCAAATAAAAGGCATCAGATGTTCCTTTTTATCTAATTTGGCTTCCATACGATTCCAATCTTCGGGATTAAAATCTACTTCAAAGTTCTCGAAAGACTCTTGAGCCA
>CAINVS010000659.1 GCA_903854205.1 uncultured Bacteroidota bacterium
ATTCCCGAATTCTTATCCATTCCGGGTGAAAATGAGTTTCCAGAAATGATGGTTGTAGACTTTGGAATTTGCAAAAATAAAAATGGAGATTACATTCCTCAATTAATTGAAATCCAAGGCTTTCCTTCATTATTTTCATTTGAATATTTCTCAGATCTTATACTTAAAGATCAATTCCAAATTCCCAACAATTACACTTCCTACTTAAATAATTACAATCCTGAAACTTATCGTGAGCTACTGAAAGACATCATTCTCGACAACGAAAATCCAGAGCAGGTGATATTACTGGAGCTATTTCCCGAACAACAAAAAACCCGAATTGATTTTGCCTGCACTGAAAAATTATTGGGCATCAAAACGGTTTGTCTGACCCAACTCATCGCCGAAGGAAATGAACTTTTTTATGAAAATAACGGCGTCAAAACAAAAATAAAACGCATTTTCAACCGCATCATTTTTGATGATTTGAAAAAAGAAAATCTACAAAACGTGGTAGACTTGAATCAGGCATTTGATGTAAAATGGGTTCCCCACCCTAATTGGTATTACCGCATCAGCAAGTTTGCTTTGCCTTTTATCGACAGTGAATATGTGCCACAAACTTTCTTCCTGAATGAAATCACCACTCCTCTACCCTTGGAGGAATATGTTTTAAAACCACTTTTCTCTTACGCTGGTATGGGCGTAGTTATAGACGTAACTCAGCAAATCATCGACAACATCTCCGATCCTGAAAACTGGATTTTACAGCGAAAAGTCAATTATGCCGATGTAATCGAAACGCCCGACGAACCGGCAAAACTTGAAGTACGGCTTTTCTATTTCAAAAAGAAAGGATGGTCGAGACCCAAAGCCGTTCACAACCTAGCCCGACTCAGCAAAGGAAAAATGATTGGAACGAGATATAATGAGGGGAAAACATGGGTGGGTGGAACGATAGCGTATTTTGAGGAGCCCCCTCAATCCCCCAAAGGGGGAAGTTGATTATGTTTTGTTGGGATAACCACGAATTCACGAATGACTCAGAGCGAATTACCGCTTTCTTGTTTAAATACGCAACGTCCCTTTCAGGAGACATTGCTGAGAATGATAAGGGGGAAATTAATTTGAAAATTTGGTAATTATCAAATTGAAAAATGTACAATTGACACATTTCCAAATCAGCAAATTTCCAAATTGACTACAGCGCATTAAACACATTATATTCCAACCTCAATAAAAAACCTTTTGAAGCCGTACGATACAAATCGTTACTCAAAGGAAAGCGATAACTAATATCTGCTCGCATTTTACTTAGAAAAATAAATTGCAGAACAGGAGCCGCATCAACATACGTTTTGCCGGTATTGATATTTGTTTGGCAGAGCATTTCAACCATTCCATTCATGTTGGTTTGGTTATAATCTTTATAAGTTTTGGGTAATAACAATTTACCGATAGAGAATGTATAATTTATAGCATCCCGATTGTTATTTGGGAAACGATAATTGATTTCATTTTTGTTATCAAATGCATGTGCTAATGCAAGAGAAGTTGACAATGCTACTTTGTGTTGAAGCTTGGTGGCCACAAATCCAAATTCATAACCAGAGTTATGTCCATTCAAATCAATAGCGTCCTGATGTATGTCACTGTTGTTAAATGACAACCTTCCAAAAGAAGCCATTCTAAAATGACTATGTACATCATCAACGCTAAAAAACCTGTACTTAACATATAAAGCGCCGCCTTCAGCAATTAAAGTATTGTTTCTGTCTGACAAAAACCCTTCCAAATGTATCATCCACTTTTTTGAAATACCTAACATCACTTCAGGAAGAATGTGCAAATTATTCCTCAATTCAACTTCATCTTTCATCAAAGTTGAATTTACCCTGAATCCCAATGTGCCCTTGGCCATATTGCTCGCAGGTTCTGTATAGGTAAACAATTCCTGCGCAGACAAGTGATTAATGAAAACAAGTGAAAGAAATAAACACAAAAGCAATTTCTTCATATAAAAGAATTAAAAAAGGATACAGCTATTACTAACTGTATCCTTAGTTCATGAAATCGTGACGTGATAAATTCTGGTTCCGGATTTGGCATTTTTGTCTTTGCAACAAGAACCCATATAACCAGTTTGATAACAAGCCATTGTTGTCAATTTTGAATTCTTCTTAAACTCCTTTGCAGACACAAAACCTTTATCCAATATTTTGAAACTGGTTTCGCCGTTGAGTTGTTTTTTATCTGTATTCAAAAAATGATACATCGTTCCTGAAATATCAACATGTGAATCGTTACTTACTTCAACTTGATTTACATTTAATGTAACAACCATTTTAGCCACAAAAAAACCGGCATCTTCAACCTTTTTTTTCAGCAAGTCAAAATTTATTGCTGAGCTTGGTTTAAATGTGATTTCAAAAGTTGAAGATGACACATCCGCTTTTACACTCTCAACTATATCCAATGATTTCAATGCTTTATTGATCGCATTGCTGCACATGCTGCAGGTAAGTCCACTGGCTTGTAAATTTACTTTCGTCACTTGTGCTTCTGCTTTTATGAAAAATAAAAAAGTGAAAGCAATGAGTATTTTTTTCATGAGATAATATTTAAGTCAAAATTTAAAAAGCTTGTCCCGAAACCTCGGGGTAAAAAGTAAAAATTGATGCATACACATTTTTGAATTTTTACTTTTAAATTTTTAATTTGATAAGTACTAGGCTAAATCGAAATTCTACTAAACAATTAATTTTCCTTTTTTACAGCCGCCGTTTCTTTACGATCGTACTTGCAACAGCCATGTAAATTGTCATACGCTTTATCATCACCAGTTACATCTTGGGTATCATAACCCACTTTTGCAATGGCTTCCTGAATTTTCAAGGCATTGGTTTTATCGGTAGTAAATTCCAATGCTAGCATATGAGAATCTACATCCCAAACTGCGGTTTCTGCACCTGCAGATTTTGCTGCTTTTTCGATTTTTTTCTTACACATTCCGCAACTGCCCCAAACTTTGATATTTTCTTTTACTGAAGCTTGTGCTTGTGCAAATGTGCTGTTGGTAAATAACGAGCCGATTAATAACACGGCAATGAATGACATGATTTTCATTTTGATTGATTTTTGATTTGAATAAATAAATAGAAAGCCAATCAGCTTTCAACTGATTGAGGGAATAATTGAGTAAATAATATTCTAAATTCTGAAAACCCTGTTGCGAAGGAATAACGGAGGACCGTATTGTTCGGGTTTTAAGGGTAAATGAGGTGTTGTAACACAAATAGTATAAACAGAAGCCAAAGGAATCTCCAATTTAATTGCCGGAACGATGGCGTTACTGTTTATACAACTGTAAGAAGAATTATTGTTTTTAAAATTGTCAGCGAGCTTAAAAAACTTTACTTCATCATTGCAGCAACCGCCTTTCTTTTCAGTCATGCCACAACGAGCACATTTTTCATTTTGTGAGCTGTGAAAATCTATGCCGGTAAATTTCCCCATGCAATAATGCAATTCCACAGAAAATCCTGTAGACAGCATCAAGTAGAAGAAAGTCAATATCGACAATAATAATTTTTTCACGAAGTAAAGGTAGACACTAATTGAAAAGAATGCTAGTTTTTTTGGGAGAAAATGAGGTTACAATGTTAATGTTAGACCACC
>CAINVS010000660.1 GCA_903854205.1 uncultured Bacteroidota bacterium
CCCGAGTTATTAATTGTTCATCAAACTATTTTGACTTAACTTGCATCTGAGAATTATCACTTTATTTCATAAATCTAACTTTATATAAAAATCTTATGAAACAAATCCTTACTGTTATTTTCATTCTGTTAATCTCTGCAAATATTGGTTTTGCTCAAAAATCCAAAAACAAAAAAATGCTTTTGGGCAGTTGGGAAATGTCTGCGATTGAAGGTAAAAAAGTAGACAAAAACGATATTACTGAATTACATTTTAAAAAGGATGCTACACTTGAAATTACCGAAAAAGGTGTAAAAAATATTAGTAAATGGTCATTGAGCAATGATGGGAAGTCTATTATTATTAATGATGCTGATAAAATTTTTAATATTAAAATTGTCAAAATCGACAAAAGCAGTATTCATTTGGATAACGAGGGCGATGTTGCTGAATTTGTCAGAATTAAAAGTAAACCTGTTGTCAAGTTAAAAGGTCTGACTAAGGATCTTGTCGGCACCTGGAAAGAAGTTAACAAATCCGTTATGATGCTGAAATTCAACGCCGATGGAACAGCATATAACTCCCATGAATCAGAAACTGCGCAATGGAAAGTTTCAGCTGACGGTAAGCAACTCCTTATAAATGTAAATGATCAGGTAGAAGTTATCAATATTGACATGGCAAAAGATAAAAAATCTTTTAAAATGACTGTTAATGGCGATATTATTACCTTTGTTCGAAGCAATGAAAAATTTGAACAGGCCAATAAAATGGAAGAAGAGCCGGTAATTTCTATTGAAGAAGAAAAAAGCAATTTAAAAGAATCAGAAATTATTGGTAACTGGAAGGTAACTGAGATTGATAAAGAAATTTTAGAGGGCCGTTCGCTAATGATTGAACTTAAATCAGATAAAACTTTCAAAGTAACAGAAAAAAGCGTTGAAGAACGCAGTGGTAAATGGGATTTCCGTAATGGCCGTCTTTACCTCATTGATGTTCAAAGTAATAACACAGATTATTCTGTTGAGAAAGACCCTGAAGGAAGTTTGTTTCTTAAAGATTACTATGGTACATTGAAACTTAAAAAACAATAGATTTTTACTTGATTTTAAAATAAAACCCCGACGGACTTTCATCGGGGTTTTATTACTTTAGGACTACTGTGTTCGATTTTATCGCAATTTCACCCCTAAGCTGTATGAGTTTATTTTGCACTTTCAGTAGGGTCATCAGCTCTTCTAAATCTACACTTTTTCCCTGCAGTAATTTTATCTCCTGCTGATTCCTTTCCATTATCCGTTCAACTTTTTTAAGCTTGAAACGAAGAATTCCGCTTTTGGTATCTGCTTCGTGGTTCTCGTCCGGCATTTTCTGACTGCTTAGATAAACATTGAGTTTTTCCCAGTTATGCGAATATTCATAAGGAGTACTTAATAGATTTACAGCTAGTTTCGAAATTTTAGGATCCTGATGTTGAATAAAAAGTTCCGGACTTGTTTTTTTGCCCTCGGTCAGATATTCAAGATAGATTTCAACTACCTTTGCATATAGTTCCGAATCGAATTCATCGATCAAGTCAGCCATGTTAAGCAGGATAAATTCTGCCACAGTTTCCGTTTCTGAAAGTTCTTTGTGTCCGAACTGAATAAGAATCCGTGCAATGTCTTTTTCCATAAATTCATGACCGGTCGATTGGGCAGCCTGCCTTTCTTCAACCTGTACACTATAGCCCTCTTCTGTCGGTGGCGGCAATTCTCCTTCGGTTGGCCCTTCTTTGCGCTCGCCTGCCGCATGTTCTTTTTTCAGCTGTGCTGAAATGCGCTTATTAATCTCGGTATGCAGAATCTGTTCCCCGATTTCCATCAGCACGGAACAGTCCTTTACATAAACTGCTCTTTTGAGTGCATCGGGAATATGAGAAATCGTCTCCACCAACTCTTTTACCAATTCAGCCCTTTTGATAGGGTCATTTTTGGCATCTTTGAGCAGGAGGCGGGTTTTGAAAAGGATAAAATCGGCCGATTCGGCTTCCAAAAACTGTTTGAATGCAGTTATTCCTACCTTTTGCAGATAGGAGTCCGGATCTTCGCCATCAGGGATAAGCGCTACTTTCACATTCATATCCTGCTCCAGTACCAGTTCCAATCCACGCAATGCCGCTTTGATACCGGCTGCATCTCCATCGTATAGAATGGTGATATTTGGGGAAAATCGCTTGACCAGCTGTATCTGACCTACGGTCAGCGAGGTGCCGGAAGAGGCAACCACATTTTCAATACCTGCCTGACTGAGGGTAATAACATCCATATAACCCTCCACCATATAGCACATATTCTCTGTGATAATGGCTTTTTTGGCCTGACTGATGCCATAAAGAATCTTACTTTTGTGGTAGATTTCAGATTCAGGAGTGTTGAGGTATTTAGGCGTTTTTTTGTCGCTGCTGAGGGTGCGGCCTCCAAAACCAAGTACTTTACCGCTCAGATTATGAATTGGAAACATGACCCGCTGTCGGAAGAAATCCTTACCTGCAGTTGAGGCCAAGCCAGCCTTCTGCATCAGCGGCAGTTCATAACCCTTTGTTAGGGCTGTCTGCACCAAATCGCTGTTGATGCCATTGGAATAACCGAGTCCGAATCTACGGATGGTTTCTTCGCGAAGTCCTCTTTCCTTAAAATATTGCAGTCCTACACTGCGTCCATAATCGGTATCGAAAAGCTGTGAAGTAAAATATTCCTGTGCAAAACCGTTGACAATGTAGAGACTGTCGGCGGCCTGCTGTTTTTCCATCTGTTCGGTTGAAGGAGCTATCTCCTCCAACTCTATATTGTACTTATTGGCGACCCAACGCAATGCTTCCGGATAGGAACATTGTTCCATTTTCATCACAAATTGAACGGCATCGCCACCTTCACTGCAGCCGAAGCATTTGAAAATGCCTTTTACCGGAGAAACATTGAAAGAAGGTGTTTTTTCGTGATGAAAAGGACAAAGTCCAATATAATTAATGCCTCTCCGCTTCAGGTGCACAAAATCGCCAACGACATCCTCCACTTTGGCGGTATCGTAAATCTGTTGAACGCTTTTGTCGCTAATATAACCCATTGGAGAAAAATAAATGTTTGAACTGAGGGAGAAAACCAATTACAAATTTAAGATTTTTTTGTCATAATTCATTAATCTGAAGCTTTCTGAAACAGAAAGGCTGCTTCTATTTTGAAACAGCCTTTGATATTATATTAAGAACTTATGGATTAAGCCAACGCTACCACTTCAGCATCTTCTTCCAATTCATCCAATTCCAAACGTAGATTATCGATAATAAAGTCCTGACGGGAAGGGGTATTTTTACCCATATAGTAAGAGAGCAGGTCATCGATATTTGTAGTGGAAGACATTCGTACAGGTGTGAGGCGAATATCCTCCCCGATAAACTGTTTAAATTCATCAGGTGAAATCTCACCAAGACCTTTGAATCGGGTAACTTCACAGTCCTTGCCCAGTTTTTTCATGGCATTTTGTTTTTCTTCCTCGCTATAACAATAGGTCGTTGTTTTTTTGTTGCGAACACGGAAAAGTGGCGTATCCAAAATAAAGAGGTGACCATTTGATACTACTTCGGGGAAGAATTGCAAGAAGAAAGTGAGCAGCAGTAAGCGAATATGCATCCCGTCAACGTCGGCATCTGTTGCAATAATTATTTTATTGTAACGCAGATCCTCCATACCGTTTTCAATGTCGAGCGCATGCTGCAGGAGATTGAATTCTTCATTTTCATAAACCACCTTTTTGGTGAGGTTGAAACAGTTGAGCGGCTTACCGCGAAGACTGAACACTGCCTGAAGATTCACATCACGCGATTTGGTAATGGATCCGCTCGCAGAGTCTCCTTCGGTTATAAAAACCATGGAATTTTCCTTGTCTTTGTGGTTAGAATTGAGGTGTACCCTGCAATCGCGCAATTTTTTATTGTGAAGATTGGCTCTTTTAGCACTTTTATTGGCCAATTTGCGGATATCGGCAATCTCTTTGCGTTCACGTTCAGACTGTACAATACGGTGCTGAATTTCCTTGGCGGTTTCGGGATGTTTGTGCAGATAATTGTCGAGCTCTCTTTTGATAAAATCACCGACAAAGGTATTAATGGAAGGGCCGTCAATAGCAATATTGGCAGAGCCCAATTTGGTTTTGGTCTGCGACTCGAATACCGGCTCCTGAACGCGTACGCTCACTGCCGCAACAATAGCTGTTCTGATATCCTGCGGATCGTAGTTTTTACCAAAAAAATCGCGGACTGTTTTTACAATAGCGGTTTTAAAGGCATTGAGGTGAGTACCGCCCTGAGTGGTATTCTGACCGTTTACAAAACTCACATACTGCTCGCCATAGTGATTACCGTGCGACATGGCGATCTCGATATCTTCACCTTTCAGGTGAATAATCGGATAGCGCAGTCTTTCCACATCAACACGGTTAGAAAGCAGGTCCAAAAGGCCGTTTTTAGAAAAATACTTTTCGCCGTTGAAGTGGATAGTCAAGCCTGTGTTCAGGTAAGCATAATCCCAAATCCGCTCGATGATATATTCGTCATTGAATTTGAATCCTTTGAATATACTGACATCCGGAATAAATTCAACATAGGTACCGTTGGGCTGATCGCTTGGTTTTACGGGTTCTTCTTTTAACAATTCACCATTGATAAATTCTGCAACCTTGCATTGTCCTTCTCGATAAGCAATAACTCTGAAATGGGAAGAAAGGGCATTTACTGCCTTGGTTCCCACACCATTGAGACCGACAGACTTTTGGAAAGCTTTTGAGTCATATTTACCGCCGGTATTGATTTTAGAAACACAGTCGACCACTTTTCCGAGTGGAATACCGCGGCCGTAGTCACGGATACTTAGTTTGCCTTCATCCGTCAGCTTTATTTCTATCTTTTTGCCTGCACCCATTGCAAATTCGTCGATAGAGTTATCACAGACCTCTTTGAAAAGGATGTAAATACCATCATCAGGTGTAGTACCATTGCCCAATTTACCAATATACATACCCGGACGCAGGCGTATGTGTTCACGCCAGTCAAGCGACCTGATGGAACTGTCGTCGTATTCTACAAGTTCATTATTATCCATTGTTTTTTTATTTTGTTCTTCAGGATTGATAAAAAATTCCAGTCAGATTTATGTATCTTCGTTAGCTGATTTTATTAAAATTGACACTATTTGTTTACAAAAATACAACCGTTTTGTTTTAAAGTCAATTTTTAAAGCAAATAATTTACAAAAATCCCATGCAGGATCACAATGCAGATACAATGCAAGCCATTAAAACGGCTATATACAGGGAGAGACAGCAAAAGTTGCTGTTGCTCTGCCTTATATTGCTTTCTGTCATCCTGCTTGGCTGGGGTTCCTCTTTTCAGAAAGAGGAAGCGCTTGCAAATATAATGGTTGTTTCTGCAATTGCCGCATTACTCTCTGCCCTACTTTTTATTCGGGATATTATGCGATTTTGGAAGCCCGAGTCTTCACCAATTTTACAAATGATGCATTTCGCACCTAAAAACATTGTATGGATCTATGTAGTTCAGGTTAATATTGCCCCTTTTGGAATTAGATTAAAAAATGAACAAACTATCTGCCTGCGACTAATGAATGGCGATATTCTACAGATAAGATTTCCTAAAAAAGAGCTTCAATCTGTTCTGAATGGCTTGGCAGAATTGCTGCCGCATGCTACCTTCGGTTTTGATAAAGCCAAGGAGCAGCTGTACAGAATTCATCCCAGTTTGTTGTATCGGGACTAGTTATGAGCATAATTATACTTTTTTAAATAAAATGCAGTTGTTATTATGGGTGCTGACATTTTTTTAAGGAAGGCTACATTAACCTAAGTAAATTATTTTGTTTGAATTTATTTGTTTTATCGACTTGACAATCTCCTTTTTTGGGTGTAAATTCGCAGCTGTTAACCCCAAAATCCCATGGCAAATCATTACGATAAAATATTTAAGGAGAACATGGAGGCCATTTATATGGCATTCAGCAAAAGGTTCATCAATCCCGATTACAACACAGCAGAAGAGCTGAGTACCGATATTCAGCGCACAAAAGAGAAAAAAACAGATTTTCTCAGGAAAATGATTTATCCCAATAATGCTGATAATTTCATTTTGCATGCTGAAGTACAGAGCAAGGACGATCATGAAATGATATTTAGGATGCTGGAATACCATGCTGCGTTATTGCGCAAGTATAAAATGCGTGTTGTTCAGCTGGTTTTTTATTTCGGCAGCGGTAAATCCAAAATGAAAAATACATATCAGGACGGCAAAAACTATTTTTCTTTTGACCTTATCTGCATTCAGGATTTCTCTTACCGGACATTTTTGGAAACAGATAAACCTGAAGAGCTAATATTGGCTATTTTGGCAGATTTTGAAGACCTAAGTGAAATGGAGATTGCAGATTTGATTTTTGAGCGGGCAAAAGTCATCACTAATGAAACTTTTGGCATGGAAAAATTTGTTAATCAAATTGAAGTTATCTCAAAACTTCGTAATTTGGATGGCTTTATTCAACAATATATTGAAAACTATATGGCACTCGAACTTAAAATAGAAGATACTTTTACCTATAAGAAAGGCAAAAAAGAAGGGAAACTTGAAGGGAAACTTGAAGGGAAACTTGAGGGAGAAATTGTTGGAGAAAACAGAAAAAGGGATAAAATGATTTTGGCAATGCTTAAGAAAAAGAAGTACAGTGTAGCTGAGATAGCTGAAATAGCTGAGGTTTCAGTTGATTATGTTAAAGAATTGGCTGAACAACTTAAGTAAGTCAAATCTTAAATTTTTATTTAATTTAATTGTAAAAATAGTAAAAATAACTGCCTTTTAACTCCGGTTAAAATAAAAACTGCCGATATCCTGGATGGATGTCGGCAGTTTTTATTAAAGAAATGATAGTACAGGAATCAATTACTTTCCTTTAACAAAACTCCTAAACCTGCTGTATCTGGGACTTCTGATACTCAGAAAATATATACCGTCCGCTTCATTGCCGAAATTGAGCTGTCTGCGTATGCCTTGAACACTACCTTCTACTTTTTCGCAATAAACGCTCTGCCCCAAGGCATTGTGTATGAAAATTTCTACTCCGCTTTCCATATCAGGCAACTGTAAAGCAATTTCAAATTGTGAAGAAACAGGATTCGGCATCAATTCCAAACTAATAATATCATTAGCCGTCAATGAATTTGAATTGCTAAGATCTACCGTGACAATAATTGTATCAAAAGCGGTACAACTGTCTTTGTATGCTGTCATAATTGCAGTATAAACACCAACAGATGTGTAACTGTGGGATGGAGCCATACCTGCCGCACCGGTTCCGTCACCAAAATCCCAAAAATAGGCACTAGCATTACTCGAAAGCATTCCTGTGAAATTTACTGAGGCACCATTATTCAAAAATACATTTGGATTGCTGGAAAGTGCAACGGCAATTGGTCCTAAGCCTTCTGTTACAGTAACAAAATCAGTGTCTGTAAAACCCTGTCCATCGCGGCAATAAAGAGTATAACTACCCGATGCCAAAGATAAAAAGGTATTATTCGTTTGATAATTGATTCCATCCAAACTGTATTCATAGTTGCTGTCTCCACCTGTCGCCGTAACTGTTATTGTTCCATTATCTGCTCCGCAACCGGATTGCACCACACTCAGCTGAGTAATGAGCACCGGAGGAGTTCTATTAAAACACAATGTAATCATATCAGAATCTGTAAATTGTCCGCCACTGCCGAGAACATTATTCATAGAGTCCAGAATAGCATAGCTGCCATCTCCAAAGCCACAGCAGATACCATCACCGTAAGAATCCAAAATTGTAAAAGTATAACAGCCGTCTGGCAGACAGATAAGTTCATTCAGCGTATCGCCTGCTGATGAGAAGGGTCCACCATTAGCAACAACATTTCCTGAAGAATCTGTTATCTGCCAGGAAGTTTCATCCGGATAATTGTCAGTAACAACACTTACAGTAAGTCGGTTTTGCGCATAGCTTACATTCACATTCCTATTAATGGTATCATTACCGTTTGCGTTGGAAACAATGAGCATTGCAGTGTAAGTACCCGCTGCCCCGTAAGCAACTTTCGGACTCTGTGCTGTAGAACTGGCCGGACTTCCGCCCGGGAAAAACCATTGCCAACCCGGCGCTGCATTGACTGACTGATCGATAAATTCTATGGAATCTCCGGCACAAATTGAGCCCGAAGTATAAGTAAATTCTGCTAACGGAGGGAATGGCGAAGGGCTAAACAATGGCGACTCCCAAATACCGCGTCCGAAAGTTGCTGCCCTGATTTTATTGACACCATAGTGAATCTCCATTTCGTAAACCATTACATTGGGCAAATTGGTCATGTAGGACTGCCAATTCGAGAGATTATTGTCTTTATAATAAATGCCTACATCTGTTCCGACATAGATACCATCTTGAGAACCGGCCTGATATTCGATACAGTTGACGGGAAGGTTGGGTAAATTTCCTGAAATATTTTGCCAACTAGCACCGGCATCAGAACTGAAATAGACTTTTTCACCGGCATCAAAACCCGAGAGGCAAACCCAGATTTTTTCTTCGTCAAGAGGATCGATGACTATATATTTAATGGCTGATGTTACAGGCGGAGTAATTGTGGTCCAACTTGTTCCGCCGTTTGTCGTTTTATAAAGTATTGCTGCCCGTCCGGAATAAATAAAATCTGAATTTGATTTTGCTACCGCAATATAATTCAGTGTGTTGCCGGTTCCAAAAGCAGAAATCTGTGTCCAAGTAGTCCCGCGGTCAGTCGATTTCCATACCTCTTCATAACCTGCAAAAATAGTTGTAGCTATATTGGGATCAAGGACATAAGGTGTAACCCAAGCACCATTGCCCGAGTTGGGAGGTGTGATATCTGACCAGTTCTGTCCACCATCGCTTGAGGCGTTGAGCCCACCGCCTTGAGTGGTTCCGTACATGTAATTTGCATTGCTGTAGTCAATTGCAGCCTCCATGCCATCGGCTCCGATGATATGTTCCCAAGCGCCGTTCTTAAGGAGATTAGTACCATTGTCCTGAGCGCCGCCAATAATAGTATAAGCATTTTGAGCGCTGACGCCCAAGCGGTAAAACTGCATAATTTCCAGCCCCGGCGAGAGGTCAGTCCAATTTGCACCTGCATTGGTACTTTTAAAAATACCGCCGTCGCTTCCGCAGTAGAGATTATTGCCAAAAATGTCAAGTGTGTGGATATCGGCATGCACATAGCCCAAAGTGGCCGGATGCACCCAATGTGTAAGGCAATTCCAGTTGGTACCGCCATCCGTCGATTTCCAAACATTAATACCGCCGGAATAAATTTCCTCTGCATTGGTTGGAGAAACAGCCAAGGCCATATCGTACCAGCTTTGTCCACCGGCACCGGTTCCGTCTTCACTGTAAGTAAAGATATTCGGTGAATTTGAACGCATTGTAAAGGAGTTGCCACTGTTTGTGGAACGGTAAAGACCAAAAAATCCGGCATCCGCTTCATCTCCGTAAAGTACATAGACATAATTTGGATTAGCGGCAGAAACTGCAATTGAAGCTCTGTTTACATCGGCTGCAGGAGGCAGACCGGTGGTAATTTGTGTAAAATTGGCACCGCCATTTGTCGATTTAAAAAACTGATCGGTAGCGGCATAAACAACTGTCGGATCTCCTGGCTTGTACTCTACATCACGCATACTGCCGGTTTGAGTCATCGTCCAATTATTTCCGCCATCCGTTGTGCGGTAAATACCGTCATTGGTAGCAGCAAGGATCACCTGATTATTTGCAGGATGCATGACCATTCTGCGGACGAGTCGGCTATTGCCGATTGTCCAACTGAGACCGGTATTATTCCAGGTTGTTCCTCCATCTGTTGATTTCAAAACGCCGATACTGTAAGTGTCAGAACCGTCGCCGTCACCGGTGCCCAGATAAACGGTATTGCTGTTTGTCGGATCTACCAAAATAGCAGAAACACCCAACACCGGCAAATTATCGGTGAGACAAATCCATGAAGTACCTCCATTGGTACTTTTCCAAAGTCCACCCGAGGCAGCTCCGACATAGACTGTATTTAGATTATTGGGATCTTGTTCAACGCAGTTGATTCGGCCATTTCCAGGATTCCAGCCGCTTGTATTTGTCCAGG
>CAINVS010000661.1 GCA_903854205.1 uncultured Bacteroidota bacterium
ATATGTTTTCAATGAAAGGATTTTTTAGGCTGACAAGGCAGAAAACGCAGCTGAAGTGGTGCCTTCAGCGAGGCTTTCTAACGATGTCAGTATGAAAAATCCTTCATTCAAAGTTGTTATTATTTGTGATTGGTTACTTAAATAAAGATTATCATAAAACAGAGCTTTAATCGGCTCTGTTTTTTTTGTTAAAAATGGATTCGTCTAACTTAGTATTTAACCCCAAAATCTAGCGATAAAAAAAGCCTGCGGCAGCATTTCGCGACTAGTGTTGCATTATCTCTGAATTGACGTTCAGGATTGTTAGTTATTTACCACTTACATCAATATAATGTTTTAACAAAACACAAATTAGTTCAGGAACCAGCTCCAGAGGATCGATATTTTTGTAGCAGCGTAAGCTGCGAGTGAAAAGAACCCTGTAGGGATGACATTTTGTTTAATCATTTTATTGTACAAATTTATTTAAATGCCGCTCCTACGGAGCTCTATTCATTTTTTTTCGCCTGCGGCTACAAAAATGTCGCCCCGATGGGGCTGCAAACAGGTTAAATCATCAGTAAAATTTTGGGAGAACACTAGTGTGTAATCTTTGAATTGAAATACAAATTTTTGTCCACATTTATTAGGATGGCACTATTTTACAATTAACATAACACTAGCATTGTTTGACTGCCTAACTCACTGAAAGTTAGCCAAACAATTCTTAGAGTAAATGCCATCGCTAGATTAGGGGTTAAAATAATTTGATAGAAGATTTGTAAAAAGGCACAGAAATATTTATATTTGAAATCAATTGAGTCCTTTTCAAAGATGAAATCAGTAAAGCAATTTAAATACCTTAGACATAAAATGGAAAACAGATTTTTTAAAGACAGTTCCACTATCGGTGTGATTGTGTCGAGAATGCAGGTGCCCTACTTGACAGAAAGTCATTTGAATATGATCAAAACCGTACAGGCAAGACACAATAAATTGGCTATTCTTTTGGGTGTAAATGATAAAATTGATATTAAAAATCCGCTGTCTTTCGATATCAGAAGACAAATGATTACGCCGTTTTTAAGAACGCATGATATTATAATCCCATTAAAAGACAATGAGGATAACAAAGCTTGGGTAGATCAGGTGGACCTGCTTATCAATTCACTCTGTTATCGCAAGGAGACTGCGGTGTTATATGGAGGCAGAGACAGCTTTATCCCATATTACCACAAAGACAATGGCAAATATGAAACGATTGAACTGTTGCCCGAAGACAATGATTCAGGCACAGAACTGCGCAATATTGCCACCACAAAATTGCCGGTTTACAGCCAAGAAGTTGCTGAGGCGATAATTTATACACTCAATAAAATTATCGAATAAATATTTTGCAGATCTCATCTGACATTCTGAATCAACCCCTTCTCATCAAAAAGAAGGGGCTTTTTTTTGAAAAGTTGAGATCAGTAAAAATCGAATTTGGACTTATTTAGGTTGATTTTTTCTCGTTCCTATCATAAACATCATGACCATATAAGCCAGGGCATATATGGCAGCAAAGACCAAAGCGATACCTAGAGTCCAGAAAAATGGAAAACTAACTATCAATCCGTAAACAATAAGCGCCATGCCCAATGGCAGTCCTATGTACTGAATAGGAAAGAAAACAATACCTGAAATACCGGCCCATATTGCGAATAATCCTAACCCTATATACCAAAAAGGGCCTAAAAATATTATTCCTAAAGTTAATGAGGCTATAATCATGAGCGGTACCAATACCCACCAAAATATAAGCGCGCCGAAAGCATTATCATTGCCTTTGCTCTTAGCTGTCTTTGGAATGTTTTTTTTCTTTTGTTTTTTTACTTTTTGGCCTTGGCCCGTAACTACAGACTCAGTATGAAATTCTCTGCTGTAATTTGAAGGAAAAATCCCTGCAGCTTCAGCTTTTGATGGGCTTTGAAGCATTAAGCTGATAATTAACAAGAAATAGCGCATTGTATTTTATTTTCCGGATGGCTTAATTTATAGTGTACGAATGTTAAAAAGCAAAAGTTGTAGATTTTTTTTTAATAAAGATTTATTTACTGGTGTTGCAATTCGATAAATAGTTAACTAGTTTTATTCCTAATAATCGATTATTAATCAATATATTACTACATTAGCTATATGGTATTAATAAACACACTAAAAGATTATTTCAAAATAGTGATGGCTCGGTTATTAGTCCAATTAATATTGTTTTGGAAAAATTGCTGTAGAATTCTAATAGGATTCCGTTAAGTTTGCTAAAGGTTCAAAAAAATTAGATTGATTTCAAAGATGTCTTCCGTAAAGAGAATTACCTTTTGTTTTTTATTGATGCTGTAGCCTTTCTCAATGTCATAATTCACCGTCATTTTGCTGCCATACACTTCATTTTTTTGAATAATTTCCATTTCAAGACTTTTTATTTTTCGGGAAGGTTTATCGCTGTAAACAACTGTAAGCCTCTTCAGCTGCATAGCATCCACTGAAGTCTCGAACAAAACTTTATTTCCATCCTCTGTGACTTTATAATAGGGTCTTTGTGCTGATTCATGTATTTTATACCTGAAAAACATAGTAAATTCAGCATTCCAATCTTTGATATTCGAAATTTTACTTTCTTTTTTATCATTCAGTACCGTTGATTTTTGAACTTTCAGTCCCTTCTTTGTACTCAGACGTTCAGCTTCGGCCTTAAAAAATGCAGGTATATCCGGATAATTGTTATTTTCATCCAAGGTCTTCATTTCAGGCTTAGAACAGGAGTAGAATAGAATGAATGTAAAAACTGCAACGTAAAATTTAGATGATTTCATTTTAATGCTTATATTATTAAAAGTAGAACTTTGCGAAGGTAAGATTTTTGTTCAAAGGATTTATAATTTAAAATCAACAATTCAAAACTGCTTTAAGTTGAATTTAGCAAGAATTGAAAACCATAAATTCAATTGTTTATTAAATATTATCAGCAGGTAGTTTTCAATTTTCCTTTCAAAAGAATATATTTGTTGAAACCATAGTAACTTATGAACACAAAATTTACCATATTATTGCTTTTTTTAAGCCATTATATTTTTGCTCAGCCTCGTTTTAACGGCTGTCATCATGCAGAGCATCAGCCCATTAAGAGATTGAGTAAGGGTGATCGGGAAATGCTGAAAGCCTCTTTAGAGCGTAGTGATACTATTGATATAGTGCACTATGAAATAACTTTAGCTGTAATAGATTTCAGCAATCAAAAAGTTTATGGTAACTGTGCTGTTACTTTCAGTCCCAATATGAATAACATTCAAGAACTTCATTTAGACCTGTTAAATTTAGAAATTGATTCCATCACTGGCTTCGGAACTCAGCTGCTTTACGCTTATGATAGTCTGAATCTTTTTGTAAATCTGCCTTCTGTAATGAATATCGGTGATACCGCTACTGTTAGCGTTTGGTACCATGGCCGTCCCACACCCGATATTGGCTGGGGAGGTTTTAAATTTGACGGAAATTACGCTTATAATCTAGGAATCGGTCTCAATTCAAATCCTGTAAATATGGGCCGCAGCTGGTTTCCCTGTTTCGATAATTTTGTGGAAAGAGCAACTGTAGGTCTGAATATTTACAGTAAATTGCCCCGCCGAGGCTATGGTATTGGTACCTTTTTGGGAGAAACTACTGTTTCCGGAGATACTGTTTTGAGACAGTACCGTATGGATCAGCCGGTGACTACTTATATCACTCATATGGCTGTTTCTGATTATACTCAAGTTGATTGTGTGCATAATGCCATGAGTGGTCCACTGCCTTTCCAACTCGTTGCAAGAGCCGCAGATACCTCTTCTATGCGCGGAACATTTACTGGGCTCGGTGATGCTGTAGATGCGTTGGAAAGCTGGTGGGGACCTTACTGGTGGGAAAGAGTTGGTTATATTATCACACCGCAGGGTGCTATGGAGCATCCGACCAGTATTGCTTATCCCAGAAGTGTTGGTGTAGCAGGCAACAGTGTCGGTCATCAGGATCTTATGTCACATGAATTGGGACATTGCTGGTGGGGAGATGTGGTAACGCTTGTGGGTCCGCAGGAAATGTGGATCAAAGAAGGAAATGCTGAATATTCCGGACATTTATTCTCTGAATATCTATATGGACATCAGACATTTATCAATAAGGTGAAATCTAATCACAAGGATGTCATGCTGCGTGCCCATTTCGATGATGGCACTTATCAGGCTCTTTCTGGAATGCCTTTTGAATATACTTATGGTACACATACCTATTACAAAGGTGCTGCGATGTTGCATAATATGCGTGGATATCTTGGCGATTCTCTTTTTAGAGTGGGGCAGCAGTCCGTTCTGTATTCGTATGCTTACGGAGCTATAGATGCCGCACAATACAGAGATGGTCTTACAGCTTCAACAGGAGTAAATATGACAGACTTTTTCAATGATTGGATTCTTTCTCCGGGGTTTTCCGCTTTTGAAGTGAATGCTTTGGATCATCAGTTCAATGGGGTAGATGTAGATTTATCTATTGCAATTGAGCAAAAATTGCGCGGTGCTGTAAATTTTCATAACAATGTTCCTATTGAAATTACACTTATAGATGTCAATAGAAATAAAACTGTTGTAAAGTCTTATGTTTCAAGTCAGTTTGATACTGTAAACCTAACAATTCCTTTTGTTCCGGTTGGTTGTATCATCAATGAAGGAAATAAGCTAAATTTGGCACAAATGCACAATACAGTCAGAACCACTGCACCGTTCTCGAATACCTCTGTTCAATTTGCAGATTTTATCATGAGCATTACTGCTGTTACTGATAGTCTGATAATTGACTTGGACCATTATTGGGTAGCACCTGATCCAATTATCAATAATCCAAGCAATGCCCGGATTTCAAACAGCCATTATTGGAAAGTAGAAAGCAATGTGGAAGAAATAAGCGGCACTATCCGATTTGAATACAATGCTTTTAATATGCCAAGATTTGATTATGATCTGGCAAGTGTAACGGAAGATTCCCTGATTTTGGTTTATCGCCCCGGCCCTGGTTATGACTGGAAAGAATATCCTTATTACACAAAAATAAATCTTTTCAACAGTACCGATGGAAACGGATTCTTGAGAACTGACAGAATTTTGGAAGGGGAATATGCCTTTGCCAATGGTGAATTGCCTGTATTTGTCGCTGCAAATGAAAATCCAAATCCTGAATTACAATCTATTTCTGTTTATCCAAATCCGGCCAATGGTTATTTTACTATTGATGCAAAGCTTTCCGGAATAGACAACTATATAAATATCGAACTTTTTGACTTGCAGGGACGTTTGGTGTTAAATGAGAAGCATTTTCCTGAAAGTGCTGATTTTGTAAAAAATATTCAACTGAACAGCATTGCTGCCGGAATCTATCTCTTAAAAGTAAGCGATAAAAATGGACTGCTGATCGATGCTCAAACTATTGGCGTAAGCAAGTAGAAAATTACTAACCTCGAAAATTATAAAATTATGATTACTTACATTTTCTTTTTTGCAATGATGTCTGTTGTAGGCTATTTTGCAATGGTACCACTTAAGGCAGCTGCAGAATATCGTTTCCGTGGAAAAACAGGTCTTACTATTGAAGGACTCGGTTTTTTAGGCTGTGCAGTTGTAGCTCTTCTGTCTTTCATGACAGGTGGCGTACTAACCGGTTTTTTACTGTTGAGTGGAGGAATTGCTGCCGGAGCCGGACTTAGAACAATTAAAGGTAATGATCAGCGTTATCTGGACTAATTACTACTAAAATAGCGAAATGTAGTACAAGAAGGCAATTGAAAAGGCTAAGATTTAAGATTTTTCGATTTGAACCTTTGTTGAATAATTATACTATAAATAACAAAATTTTATTCAAAATTTCGAGCTCATTTTCAGATTCAATTTTTAGTTTTGCCTGCTGATAAAAAGTTAGTCTTTTTGTAAAAAGTTCAGTTATTGTTTTTACTAATTCTGCATTATCTTTTCCTTTTAAAATCGGACGTTTTTCAGTTTCGCTTTTTAATCTTTCAGTTATGCAATTCAATGACGGGTTTAGAAAAATAGAAAACCCATTATCATTTATCCATTGCATATTGTCCTGAAAACAGGGCGTTCCGCCACCGCAGGCGATAACTGTATTTATTAACGCTTCTGTTTTTCGTAATTCCGCTGCTTCAATTTCTCTGAATTTAAGCTCTCCCTGCTGTTCAAAAATTGATGATATACTTTTATCGGCAGTTTTTTCTATTGCATCATCAAGATCCAGGAAAAGATATCCCAATCTTTCTGCCAATAGCCGCCCGATATGGGATTTTCCGCTGCCCATTAAGCCGATGAGGTAGATGTTCATTGAGGAGATAAAAGATAAAAGATAAAAGATAAAAGATTAGTAAATTATTTAGGAGCTAGGGAATAAAGTTGCAAATTTATTTGGAAGATACTTGGCGATATACTTTTACCCTTCGCCATCGTTGTTTTGCAGGTTTATAACTATCTTCATTATCTTCAGCTCTAGAATAACTTATTGTTTTGATTGGCACCTTATTTTTAAGAAATTCCACGGTTTTTGTGAAGCCATATTTTTGGGCTACGATACGAATGAAATCAAAACAATCATCCGTCAAATCTTCAAAATTATCCATGTATGAACAACCACTGGTAAAAATACTGACATTGAAAGAAAATTGAATATTTCTGTTTTTTTTATAGAGATGTAAGTGATAGTTCAATAGTATGTTTTTTATGGTTCCAAAAAAAATGTTTAG